>CAKTQE010000007.1 GCA_934593275.1 uncultured Oscillospiraceae bacterium
TCACAACAGAGTCTGCTCGTATCAAGCTTGCTCATCTATATCCGGAAATAAAGTTTTAGTTTTAACAGACTACTACGGTAACGTACAACGTTTTTCGCATTTTTTGAACACAAAACCAACATTTTACACGTTAGATATACGGCATTTGTTGCAATTTTGACGTAGGGGCGGCAATCTGCCGCCCGCCACGTTCCGATACCTGAGCCGTGTCATAAAACGGTGTAACGTAGGACGAATCCGGTGTAGCGGCGGCAATCTGCCGCCAACCGGCCGCAAGGCCGGAACCGTGGTACGTTCGTGTTTGTAACGTCCAATGGAAAAACGTTTGTCGTTGTATTGCGTGATACCGTTCAACGAAACAGGTTGTAATTTGCAACGTTGGTCGCCCCAATAATTGTCAATTGTCCATTGTCAATTGTCAATTTACAAAACCATTCCCGAAAGGATCATACTTATGTTATTTGACACCCATGCCCATATGGATGACCGGGCTTTTGATGTGGACCGGGAGGAACTGCTCTCCCAAGGGCTGCCCTCTGCGCATATTGGGCTATTGATGAATCCCGGGTGCAGTCTGGCTTCTTCCCGGGCGGCAAGTAAACTGAGCCGGGACTATCCTTATGTTTATGCCGCCGTTGGCTCTCACCCGGATGTGGCGGATGAGGTGGACGAGGCTGCACTGGATGCCTACCGCAGCCTTTGCCGGGAGAATCCCAAAATCAAGGCCATTGGGGAAATCGGGCTGGACTATCACTATGAGGACATCCCCAGGGACATTCAGCAGCGGGCGTTCCGGCTGCAAATGGAGCTGGCCCGGGAAGTACAGCTTCCGGTCATTGTCCATGAGCGGGAGGCCCACCAGGACGGGATGCAGGTGGTTTCCGACTTTCCCCAGGTCCAGGGGGTGTTTCACTGCTTTTCCGGCTCTGCCGAAATGGCCAAGTGGCTGGTGGATAAGGGGTATTATGTGGGCTTTACCGGGGTGCTGACCTTCCGCAATGCCCGCAGGGCCTTGGAAGCGGCGGCAGCCGTCCCCCGGGACCGGGTGGTTATTGAAACGGACTGCCCCTATATGTCCCCGGAGCCGTTCCGGGGCAAGCGCAACGACCCTACCAGGCTCTACCGCATGGCCCAGGCCCTGGGAGAGCTTTGGGGCGTTCCTGCCGAAGAGGCCCAGGCCATTACCTATGAAAACGGAAAACGTCTATACCGCATTGGAGGCGAATAAAAATGCTGAACCAAAACGCCTACGCCCTGGGGGCCAACCGATCCTGTATCCGGGAGCTTTTTGAATACGGACGGGCCAGAGCCGCCATTGTTGGGCCGGAGCATGTATTTGACTACTCTCTTGGAAACCCCTCCATCCCCGCCCCGGAGGAAGTGGACCGGGCCATCTGTGACATTGTAAGGGAACTGCCCTCCCTACAGGTTCACGGCTATACCTCTGCTGTGGGAGATCAGGAGACCCGGGCGGCCATTGCCCAGGATTTAAACCGCCGCTTTGATGCCCAGGCGGCACCGGAAGACTTTTTTATTGCCGGTGGCGCGGCCCCGGAACTGGTGGCGGTATTCAAGGCCCTGGCGGTACCCCAGGGGGAGCTTCTGGCCATTGCGCCCTACTTCCCGGAGTACAAGCCCTTTGCCCAGGAGGCGGGGTTACAGTTCCGGGTGGTTCCCCCAGATGTGCCGGGGTTCCAGATCCGGCTGCCCCTGCTGGAAAGCATGATAAACCGGCATACCCAGGCGGTGCTGATTAATTCCCCCAACAATCCCAGCGGCGTGGTCTACAGCCGGGAAACCCTACAGGCCCTGGCCCGGATTCTGGAAGCAAAGGCCCAGGAATACGGCCACCCCATCTATCTTATTTCCGATGAACCCTACCGGGAACTGGCCTATGGGGTAGAAGTCCCCTTTGTCCCCGGCATTTACCGGGATACGGTCATTTGCTACTCCTATTCCAAGAGCCTGTCTCTGCCGGGAGAGCGCATTGGCTATGTCTATGTCCCCCAGGAGGCCACGGACCAGAAAGCGTTGCTGTCTGCCGTAGCCGGTGCCGCCCGGGCCTGCGGCCATGTATGCGCCAACAGCCTGATGCAAAAGGTCATTGCCCGGTGCGCCGCCCTTGGCCCGGATTTAAAAAGCTATGACCGGAACCGCCGCGCCCTCTATGAGGGGCTTACCGCCATGGGCTACGAAATGCCGGAGCCAAAGGGGGCCTTTTACCTCTTTATCAAGGCCCCGGGAGGGGATGCGGTGGCCTTTTCGGAACGGGCCAAGAAAAAGAATCTGCTGGTGGTCCCCGGTGACGGCTTCGGCTGCCCCGGCTATTTCCGCATTTGCTACTGCGTCAGCTATGACATGATTCAAAACAGTCTGCCGGTATTCAAGGCCCTGCTGGAAGAATTCTGATACAAAAACCCCGTCTCCATAGGAGACGGGGGGATTTTTTGTTGTGGCTTAGTACATGCCACCGGCCTGACCGGCAGCGGCAGCGGCGGCTGCGTCAGCGGCGGGGTCGGGCTTGTCGACTACCAGGCTCTCGGTGGTCAGCACGCAGGAGGCAATGGAGGCGGCATTTTCCAGGCTGGAACGGGTGACCTTGGTGGGGTCCACGATACCGGCGGGGATCATGTCCACATATTCCTCGGTGTAGGCGTTGTAACCGTAGCCCACCTTGCCGGAGGTGCGGATCTTCTCGTAAACCACGGAGCCATCCACACCGGCGTTCTCAGCGATCTGACGGATGGGGGCCTGCAGAGCCGTGGCGATGATCCGGGCGCCGGTCTTCTCGTCACCGTGGAGGGTGGCCACCAGCTTTTCAACAGCCTCAATGGCGTTGACCTGGGCGGTACCGCCGCCAGCCACAATGCCTTCCTCAACGGCGGCACGGGTGGCGTTCAGAGCGTCTTCCACACGGAGTTTCTGCTCTTTCATGGCAACCTCGGTCTGTGCGCCGACTTTGATTACGGCTACACCGCCGGAGAGCTTTGCCAGACGCTCCTGGAGCTTCTCACGGTCATAGTCAGAGGTGGTGGTGGCAATGGCGGAACGGATCATATGCGCCCGCTCCTGGATGGCTTCGGGGGTGCCGTCGCCGTCTACGATGGTGGTGGTGTCCTTGGTGACGACTACCTGACGGCAGTGGCCCAGGTCGGTCATCTGAGCATCGCTCAGCTCCATGTTCAGGGTGCTGGAAATCACGGTACCGCCGGTCAGCACGGCGATATCCTGGAGCATTTCTTTCCGGCGGTCGCCAAAGCCGGGGGCCTTGACGCAGACCACATTGAAGCGGCCCTGGAGACGGTTCAGCAGCAGGGTGGCCAGTGCGTCACCCTCTACATCCTCAGCGATGATGATGAGCTTCCGTCCGGACTTGACGATGGGTTCCAGAATGGGCAGGATATCCTGAATGGAGGCGATCTTCTTATCGGTGATCAGCAGATAAGCATCGTCCAGAACGGCTTCCATCTTGTCGGTATCGGTGACCATGTAGGGGGAGATGTAACCCCGGTCAAACTGCATACCCTCTACCACGTCCAGACCGGTTTCGGCGGTCTTGCTTTCCTCGATGGTGATGACACCCTCGGTGCCCACCTTTTCCATGGCTTCGGCAATCAGCTTGCCCACGGACTCGTCACCGGAGGACACGGTGCCGACTCTGGCAATGTCCTCAGAACCCTGAACGGGTACGGAGTTGGCCTTGATGGCCTCCACAGCGGCGGCAACGGCCTTTTCAATGCCCTTGCGCATGACCATGGGGTTGGCACCGGCGGAGAGGTTCTTGAGGCCCTCCTTGGTGATGGCCTGGGCAAGCAATGTGGCGGTGGTGGTGCCGTCACCGGCAACATCGTTGGTCTTGGTGGCCACTTCCCGGATGAGCTGCGCGCCCATGTTCTCAAAGGCATCTTCCAGCTCGATCTCCTTGGCGATGGTCACGCCATCGTTGGTGATCAGGGGAGAACCGTACTTCTTGCCCAGAACCACGTTGCGGCCCTTGGGTCCCATAGTAACCTTCACGGTATCGGCCAGCTGGTCAATGCCGGATTGCAGCTTCTTTCTGGCTTCCTCGCCATAAACGATCATTTTTGCCATAATTGCGTCTCCTCCTTAGTCTGTTACGACGGCCAGAATGTCGTCCTGCTTGACAAACTTGTAATCAACCTTATCCAGGGTCAAATCCGTGCCGGTGAACTTGCCGACGACCACCTTGTCACCAACGGACACGGTCATGGTCACGTCCTTGGTGCCGGGGCCTACGGAAACGACCTCGTAAACTGCGGGCTTCTCTTTGTTGCTGGTGGCAAGAATAATGCCGGAAGCAGTGGTTTCAGGGGCTTCGTGCGCTTTCAGCAGCACATTGTCAGCCATGGGTTTCAGTTTCATAACGTATTCCTCCATGTTTGCAATATTATAGACTGCCGGGAGACCCGGCACTTCTCTACTTGACTTGTTGCTTAGCACTCATTATCTCTGAGTGCTAAGATATAATAGCGCAATTGGAATCAAAAAGCAAGAGGGAAAAGGGGCTTTTCCGTAAATAATTTATGAATGCTTTGTGACACGCTCAATCAGGGCCAAAAGGTTTCCGTCCGTAAGCCCCGGCAGGGTGTAGGCCCCGTCCAGCAGCGCGTCCATATTCTCCGCGTCATTTTCCAGCTCCTTGGAAAGCAGCTGCCCCGTCTCCACCGGGTCGCCTCCTAAAAGGCAGGAAAGCAGCACCAGACTCACCGTCATCTTCCCCCGGCACACCAGATCGTAGTCCGAAATAGCCTGGAGCCAGTAGCGGGAAATCAGGTAGCGCAGCATAGCCCGATCCTGAGGAAGAAAGCCTCTGGGGGCAGGGCTTTCCAGCCGCCGCCTCCACTGGGGCGTCAGAATTTCCAGTTCCCGGAACACCTGTAAAAAGCCATCCATATCTGCCGGCTTTTCCAGTTCCGGACAAGACCCCGGCATAAAAGGCGTTTCCGGGCCGCCGTCCAATAGGGCCTGGGCGTGGTAAGTAAACAGCAGCAGCCGGGAAAGGGGATCCGGGCCAAGGGTCAGTTCCATGGCGGTTTCCCGGGTGGAGCGCAGCAGCTCCATATCCTGGGGATCAAAGTCCGGTTCTTCCGTGGCCTGCCCCTGGGTGACCCACCGCCAGCAATCCTGAGAAAGAAGCATCCGGGCGGCCACCGGGCAGCTCAGTTCCAGGCCCAGTTCCATAAAACTGCCATAGTCATGGCGCAGCCGGGGAAAATCCCGACAGGTCTTGCACAGGGCTTCCTCCCCAAGCTCCGCCTGGATTCGGCACAACCCATCCTCCCGCCACATGGGGCATCGAGTCCCCTCCAGGGTCAGATAGGTCTCCCCGTCCTCGTCCCGCAAATAATACCGCAGCCGGTCCCCCAGCTCCCCAGAAAGCCTCCGATAAAACCGGGCCTTCTCCTCATCCACCGCCACATCCCACATCTGACAGCAGCTATCCGGACACCTGCCAGCAATGTACCGGAAAGAATCATAAAAATCAGGTTTTCTTATTTCCATGGTGAGGTCCTTTCTTAAACCATTTTTGCCGCAAGCATAGCACAGGGCCTCCGGGATTGCAAGCAAGAATATCCAATGCCCGCCGTCCGCCACGTTGGATGTATAACCTGTGGGGGTGAATGGTACCACCCAAAATATGGTACCCCCACTGTAGCGGCGGCAATCTGCCGATGGAATTATGGTGTGATTGCCCCCGGCAATCATTATATTTTGATTCGCTGCGCGGAGCACCACCACCCGGCCCGGAGGGCCGGAGTCGTGGTACATTTGTATCCGCAACAGCCAAACCAGAAACGCCTGTCATTCCGACCGCAGCGCAAGCGGAGTGGAGGAATCCACCACGTGGGATAATGAACCACCACAAGATAAAACTTGCTACTTGGGAAGATTCCTCGACTCACTGCGTTCGCTCGGAATGACATGTCGGGGGGTAGTACCAATCAACCTAACGGGTTGTATTCGTTACGGAGCCAGCCCCTCGCCGGGGCTGGATGGCGTTGGGTCAACGCCGCTACATTGTTCCGTATATGGGGTCGTACCATTCACCCGCACAGGTTATATTCGATACGTGGCGGGCGGCAGGTTGCCGCCCCTACGGCAACGTACAACGTTTTCTGCATTTTTCGAAGCGTAAAACGTAGATAGACACGTTAAATGTACGGTAATTTGTAACAAATGTATCGTAGGGGCGGCAACCTGCCGCCCGCCACGTTCCGTATATAACCTGTGGGGGTAAACGTTACCGCCCCATTGGGGGGTATTTTTCGCACCGGGAGGGGTTCAGCCCTCGGTTTTTTTTACGGGGTCTAGTTTCAGCAGGTCTATGAAGCGGTAGGACATGAGCATGAACAGGCGGGTATCCGGGTCGTTTAAGTCGGAGGTGATGATCTGCTGGATTTTTTCCAGCCGCTGGTATAGGGTGTTTCGATGGATGAAGAGTTGTCGGGCGGTGGCTGTGGCGTTGAGTCCGGAGATCAGGTATTCTTCCAGGGTGGGCAGCAGCTCGGTGCCGTTTTCGTCGTCATACATCCATAGCTGCACCAGGTCCGGGTGGCACAGGTGGCGGCCATTGATGCGGGTGGTGCCGTAGTGCATGAAATAGGGCAGCACATAGTCCTCAAACCGGTAATGCCAGATGTCCGGGGCGTAGAGTCCCCCCATTTCCAGAGCGGCCAGGGACTGCTTATAATAGGAAGAAAGGGTGCTGAAATCAAAGAAAATATAGCTGATGCCCACATGGAGCAGATGCTCCCGGAGGAACAGGATCAGCTTCTGGATGGCACCGTCCCGGCTGATGCGGGCCTGGTCCAGATTCAGCAGGGTCACGATCTTATCCTCATACAAAAAGGCGAAGCTCTGGGCAAAGGCACTTTCCAGGCTCATGCAGGTGCTATGGTAGACGGAATTGGCCCGGTCCCAGCCGTTGATTTCAAAGGCCAGACACAGGTAGCGGTCACTGTTGAACCAGCCCAGGGTCAGCAGCTGTTGGTCGATGACCGCCTGCTCGATTTGTTCCCCGGACAGCAGTTTTTTCAGGAATTCCTCAAACCGGCGGCTGTGGCCGTAATGAAAATCCGTTTGACAAAGGGCGGTATACACGCACTCGGCAAAGTAGCGCAAGGCACTGGGGGACAGGGTTTCCAGGGGCGTCCGCAATTGGGGGACGGCCAGGGTGAAAATGGCGTTTCCCCGGCTGACGTGGAGAAAAAGGGTGCTGTAGGGCAGATAGTCCTCAGACAGCAGATAGGGGCTGCGGCTCTCCCGGCCCGGGTGGGAGGAAAAGGCCTTGATGAGGGAAATGGTCTCCTCTGAAAGCATCCACTGGTTGGTTTTCTCCTGACGGACCCACCCCATTTTGATATTGGGGTCAAATTTGCTCAGGAGGCAAAAGTTCCGGTCCAGCACCAGAACGGGATTCCCGAAAAAGGCCTCTCCCGCTTCCAGCACCCGGTCTAAGGAGGCGTTTCGGGCCAGAATTTGGCTCAGCGACAAGGCCCACTGCTGATAACGCTGGAAAACCCCGTTGATTTGATTGAAAACAGCGTTAAAGGTGTCTTTTTTCACCGGCACATCCAGAACCAGCGCGTCCACCCCGCCGCTCCGGAGAGGCACTTCTTCCACCGCCCCAACGATCACCAGGGCGGTGCCGGGGGGAAAGCTCTGGCCGCCTTTCAGCAGCTTCGCCGGGACTACATAGCATAAATCGCTGCGCAATGCCTGGCCTTTGGACCATAGCGCGGCGGCACTCAGGCGGGGTTGGCGGATGGAATAGGTGTTGCCCGCGGCAATGTGTGCGTTTTGCACATGGAGGGCAAGCGATAGGGTTTCCAGACTCAGGTCCATAGGGCATACCTCCTGCTGATTCAGACTCCCAGGGAAAAAGTACCGATGATTCTTGGAAAATTGGAAAATCTTTTTTACAGTATACCGAAAAACCACCGATTTGTCCAGTGGAGAACGGTGGGGGAGTGCCTGGGGAGAACCCATCAAAACCCCGGATTTTTGGAGAAACAACACAAAAACCACCGGCTCCTTTTGTAGGAACACCACAGAAATTCCTTTCTATATGTGCAGAATGCCCACTGAAAAGAAAAAACAGTTCACACCCCCTTATGGGCAAAGTATCCCCAGGGGGCGAAAAACAGAGGAAACGCTGCCCGTTTCTGTTTTGGGCTGCCTGGGTTATAGTAAAAGCACAAGCCGGAAACCGGTGACCAAAGGAAACTCTGAATAAATCGACTGCGGCTGAGCGGCGAATCTTTTGCCGTCAGCTCTTGCCGATTGAATCAGAGCTTCCCAAGAAAGGAAGGGAAATTATGGAAACAAAGAAAAAGGGGATCTCTCCCTATGTCTATCTGGCGATCATCGTCCTGTCCTATCTGACGGCGGGCTTCTGCCAGTATCGCTTGCAGCCCATCCTCACCTATCTGATGCAGGGCATGTCCATTGACGAGGGAAAGGCCGGTGTGCTGGTATCCGCTCTGAGCATTCTGAGCATTTTCCTGGCCATGCCCTTCGGTGTGATGATGGGCAAGGTCGGACCCCGGAAGACCGGCATCCTGGCCATGGGCCTGATTATTGCGGGTTCTCTGGTAGGCGTGTTCGGTACCACCAGCTACGCCGTGATGTTTGCCTCCCAGCTGGTGGTAGGCGCGGGCATCTGCGCCACGGGCATTCTGGGGCCTTATGTTATCGCCTGTCTCTTCGCACCGGAGCTGCGGGGCCGGGCCAACGGCATTTACATTACCGGCGGCACCATTGCCCAGCTTGTCATGTATAACCTGGTACCCCGGATCACCAGCGCGGACAACATTGCCCCTGCCTGGTGGTTCACCATCGGCTACAGCGTGGTGATGCTGGTGGTCTGGATGATCTTCATCACCGACCAGGTGGCACCGCCCATGGGAGCCTCCGGTAAGGGCGCGCCGAAAATCAGCCTGATGGAGGCCATTCGGGATAAGAACGTCTTCCAGCTGTCTGTAGGCGGGCTGTTCTTTATGATGAGTACCATGGCGGTTATGAGCTTTGCCCCCACGTTCCTGGTGGTGCATCACGGCTATACCGCAGAAGCCGCCGGGTCCCTGGTCAGTGTCTGCGCCATTGTGGGGGCGTGTTCCACGGCCATTGGCGGAACGCTGTCGGACCTGCTGAAAACCCGGAAGTGGATTTACTTTGGCGCGCTGATGTGGATGGCCCTGTCCCGGTTCCTCATTGCGTTCCTCCCGGCAGGTCCTTTGCTGAATGTGACCATCTGGCTCCAGGGCTTGCCCGCCGTTGCCATGGGTCTGCTGTACACCGTGGCCGGGGAATCCATTGCCCCGGAAAAGGCCAGCGTGGGTATTTCCGTTCTCAATATGTTTATCGGCATCGGTACCCTGATCGCCAGTGCCTTGTTTGGAGTTCTTGCCGTGAACCTGGGCTACAGCGTCAGCTTCTGCGTCTTTGGCGTGCTGACCCTGTTGGGCCTGGTAGGTGTTTGTACCATCCCCGGCGTGAAATAAAAAAGGAGGAAGCAAACCATGATGACGTTGCGTGAAAATGCCATGGCGATCTACAACCGCCAGCAGCCGGACTACTATTTTGACCTGATGGATGCCATTCAGCTGGTGCCGGACCCGGTGCTGGTGTCGGGCATGTTCCCCCAGGACGGCAAGGAATACAAAGACGCCTGGGGAACGGTTTACATCTACAAACCCGGCGCACCCGGACCCCATCCCCATGTAACGGCGGAAAACGCGGTGATCAAGGATATTGAGCGTTGGAAAGAAGACCTGGTGGTGCCGCCCACCCGGGGCCTGGATTGGACCGCGGCCAAGCAAGTGGCGGATGCCACGGACCGGAAAGAAAAATTTGTTGGCGTCATGTTCGGCGGCGGTCTGTTTGAGCGCAGCCACCACCTGATGGGCATGGAAAACGCCCTGTGCAACTATATGGAGTACCCCGAGGAAATGGCGGAGCTGCTGCGGGTGATCGCGGACTACAAAATTGACTATATCCACGAAATGGGCAAGCAGATCCATCCGGACATCATTTTCTACCATGATGACTGGGGTTCCAAGCAGAATGTCTTCCTGCCGCCCAGAGTGTGGCGGGAGCTGATCAAGCCCTTGCAAAAGGAAATTGCCGATGCCATTCACGAAGAGGGCATGATTTATATGCACCATGCGGACTGCATCTGCCAGCCCCTGGTAACGGACATGGTGGAAATCGGCGTGGACATCTGGCAGGGTGTCATCGCCCAGAACGACATTGTGGAGATCCAGCGCGTCACCGAGGGAAAGCTGGCCATGGTCGGCGGCATTGACGGGCCTAAAATCGATGTGGAGGACATTACAGAAGAGCAGATCCGGGCAGAGGTCCGCCGGGCGGTGGATACCTATTGCCCCGGAGGGCGGTTCTACCCCGGCATTCCCAATGGCGTGTGCTATCGGCCCTGGAACGACCAAATCGAAAAGGACGAACTGAAAAAATACGGCAGAGAATGGGCGTTGAAACACCCCATCGTATAAAAGCATAAAAATAAGGACGCCGGTTTTGGCGTCCTTATTTTTATGACTGGTGTTATTTACTTCTTGATTTCGGGCAGAGAGGCAGCGGCCACGGACTGGCCTACCCGGCGGGTCTTTTCGTCGGGGAGCATGACCTGGCAGTGCTTGGCAAGCTCCGGATGCTCGTCGGCCAGGACTTTCTGGCACACGTCCAGGATGATGTCGCCGCCCTTGCCGGACATGACACGGCCCATGAGCATCAGGTGTTCAATATCGTAGAAGTGGCTGTACTGCACCACGGCGTTGGCAAGATACACACCGATGTCGTGGTAGATTTTGGCGGCTCTGGGGTCGTCTTCTGCCATAAGGGCCTGGACGACTTTCAGCTTTTCGGCAGGGGACAGGGCGGGATCCAGCTCAATACCGGCTCTGGGGGCCAGCTTGATCACGGCATCCTGGGAGAAGTACTTGCAGCCCACGCCACGGTCGGTGGACCACTCGTCTTCCATGGCCTCTTCGTTCAGGTCCACAGGGGCAAAGGCCAGCTCGGTGATCCAGCCCAGAACGTTCTTGTCGGCATCCACATAGCCCACGGCCTCAGAGGTACCCATGGCCAGGCCCATGATGTTGCCGGTGTTCAGGCCCATGGCACCGGCCAGGGCAGAAACGTCACCGTCATTGGCTACCACGATCGGCACGTCACCGATCTCGGCGGCAGCCCGGTCAAAGCAGGTCTTGACCTCGTCCCAGCGGCTGCGGGGGACCTTATAGAAGATGCTGGAAATCATGGGGGCGTTGCCGATGAACGTACCGGCGGAGGAAACGCCAATGGCATCTACCCGGGGCATCTTGGAGGCGGCGGTGCGGAACGCGGTGAGGATCTCATTATACTGATAGTTGGGGTCCTCGTTCAGCTTGGGGAACCAGACCACTTCCTCAGAATAGACGCACTCGCCATCGATAACCGCAGAGACTTTCCGGTCAGAGCCGCCCGCGTCAAAGCCGATGCGGCAGCCGTCCATATGGCCGCCCAGGGGCTGGGTGGACTCGTTGGCGGCGGGACACTGCTCCAGGGGCAGGTCGATGATCTCCAAATCTACTTCATAGAGCTTGTGGAAGAAGTCAAAGTCAAAGGCCCGGCAGCCGGTGGCGGAGTAGTCGGCCTGGAGCCGCTTGGCAATGCAGGAGCAGCCGCAGACATACACCTTGAAACCGCCGATGGACCACAGCAGGAACTTGACCAGCCGCTCTACATAGCGGTAGTCTGCCTGGGCCATTTCGGGGGTACCGTGGATAAAGGTCTTCCGGACAGACACCTGGCCCCGGTCCCGCTCAATGGCGATGGCAATGGGCTTTTTGGCATCTTTCAGGTAGGCATCCATCCACACACCGAAAGGAATAAACCCAGGATCCAACTCCGGGGTGGCCTTGATGGAATAGTTTACGCCAAGATAATTCATGTTCGATTCCTCCAAGAAAAGAATTGATGATGTATTTGGAATATGGCTGCACAGGGACAAAAGCCAGAATCTTGCAAGGGTATGATTCAAAATGGTAAATTCAGGCCAAAATCCCAGTTTTTACATTGAAATTATACCATAGAATGGGGAACGTAGCAAGGAAAGTTTTGTGTAAATGTCGCACAAAAGCTGTTGCTTCTACTTGTGCTTTTTTCACAAAGTTGTGCATAAACTGGAAAAAACACCAAAAATGCCCAAAAAACCATTTGACTTTATGGTCATTGCTGATATAATTTATTTATGCAAAGCAAATCCGCGGTACATCGGGTTTGCGACCCACCACAAAACAGGAGGAGAAAACAAAATGAAAAAGTTCCTTTCCCTGCTTCTGGTCCTGACCATGGTGCTGGCTCTGGCCGCCTGCGGTTCCAAGACGGAAGCCCCCGCTACCACCGCAGCTCCCGCAGCTGACGCTCCCGCTGCCGCTGCCCCCGCCGCTTCCGGTGACAAAGTTACCGTGAAAGTTATCGCTGCCCAGTATGGCCAGAACACCCAGGCCTGGTGGGATGGCTTCGTGAAAGATTTTAACAACGACAATCCCGGCATCAACCTGGTTGTTGACTGCGTTTCCTGGAACGACATTTACACCGTTGTCAACACCCGGATCGCCAACGGCGATGCACCCGACGTGCTGAACATTGACGTATTTGCGGACTACCAGGCAGAAGATTTGCTGTTGCCCGCTAAGGACTATGTTTCCGAGGAAACCTACAATAAGATGTTCCCCTCTTTCCTGGAGCAGTCTAACATCGATGGCACCATCTGGGCCGTACCCGACCTGGCTTCTGCCCGTGCTATGTACTACAATAAGGACATCCTGGAAGAAGTTGGCGTAGAAGTTCCTGAGAACTGGGATCAGCTGAAAGAAGTCTGCCAGAAAATCAAGGATTTCTACAAGGGCGACATTTACCCCTGGGGCATGGATATGACCACTGACGAAGGCCAGGCTTGCTTTGCCTACTACACCTGGAACAACGGCGGCGGCTTTGTAGACGATGACGGCAACTGGATTCTGAACTGCGACCAGAACGTTGAAGCTATCGAGTTTGCCCTGGACCTCTACAAGAGCGGCTACACCAATACGGACCCCACCAACCAGAACCGTTACAATCTGCAGGATATGTTTGGTGCCGGTAAGATGGCCATGGTCATCGGACCCAACTCCATTCCCACCTACCTGGAAGCTGGCGGCTACTCTGTGAACTTCGGCGTTGCTTCTATTCCCTCCAACGGAGACAACCCCTCTGTTTCTGCCGGTGTTATGGACCGCTTTATGTGCTTCCAGAAAGATGGACGTACTGAGCAGGAACTGGCTGCTATCACCACTTTCTTTGACTACTTCTACGAAGATCAACGCTACTCCGACTGGGTTCTGATGGAAGGCTTCCTGCCCGCCACCTCTACCGGTGCAGAGTTGGTCGCCAAGGCTGACCCCTCTATGTCTCCCTGGATCGACATCGTAGCTTCCTCTAAGTTCTACCCCACCGCCAAGGCTGAGTGGGCCGATGTGAAGCAGGGAACCATTAAGGCCGAGCAGGATGCCCTGCTGGGTGCAGATGTCCGGGACGTTCTGGATGCTCTGCAGGCCGAAATTGCAGGCTGATCCCGCCGAATGATTATACACCAGCGGGCCGGAACCCAACAGGTCCGGCCCGCTTTGGCGTACGATCCCTAAAGAAGTCCTGATAAAATCTCCAAGTCTTTCCTCAACTTGAGATTTCATCAGTGCTTCTTTGGCGGAAAATACGTTCCTTGACGTGATTTGATAAGGAGGTATTCCCTTGCGTAAACATCCCCGTACATTGCAAAAGCCATATGAGCCGTACTTGTGGATTCTGCCCAGCATGATTCTTATGGCCATTTTTATCATTGTCCCCATCGGATTTGTGTTCCGCATGTCTCTTTGTAAGGTGACCAAAACCGGTACCATTAAGGGCTTCAATGATTTTGCCAATTTCCAGAAAGTTCTCAACGGCACAGAATTTCCTCTGGTTTTGAAAAATACCATTGTATGGACCATTGCTGTAGTTGTAATTTCCACTGTTCTGGGTTTTATTCTGGCACTGCTTCTGAACAACAAGTTCAAGGGCCGTAAAATTGCCCGCGCGATTATCGTCTTCCCCTGGGCCACCACCCTGGTAGTTCAGGCCAGTGTGTGGAAATTCATCATTGACAAGGATTCCGGCGCATTGAACGTATTGCTGAAAACCCTGGGTATTATTCAGTACAACGTGAACTGGACGCCCTCTCCCGGTGCTTACTTTGCTTGGGAAATCGCCTGTGGTATTTTTGTTACGATTCCCTTTGTCTGCTTTACGGCCCTGTCCGGTCTGCAGAGCATTGACAATACCCTTTATGAAGCCGCTACTGTGGACGGTGCCAACTATTGGCAGAAGCTGTTTCACATCACCATGCCTTTGGTAAAGCCCAGCCTTACTGTTTCCACGGTTCTGAATATTATCTATGTATTCAATTCGTTCCCCATTGTCTGGACGATTTCCAGAGGCGACCCCGCCAACCGCACCGATACGCTTGTTACCTATTTGTATAAGCTTGCTTTCTACAACGGCAAGCAGGGCGAAGCCGCTGCTGTGTCCGTCATTGGATTTACCATCCTGCTAGTCTGCGCCACCACTTACATGATTTCCAGCTTGAAAAAGGAGGATGCGTAATATGGGCAATGATTCTATCCATGTGAATTATAAAAAGCTCCTGTGCCGAATTTTGCTATACTTTGTAATCGTTTTGATTTGCCTGGTAACACTGTATCCTTACTTTGTCATGTTAACCACTTCTCTGAAAAGCCGTGCAGAAATATTCTCCAAAAACGGTACCGTTCTGGCTATAAATCCGCTATGGACGAACTATCTCGACATCTGGAAGCGGGCACCCATGGCAAAGTACATGCTGAACTCCGTGATGATCGCCGCCGGTTCTACTGCCATTGCCATGATTTGCGGCATCCCTGCCGCCTATGCCCTGGCCCGTATGAAGTTCAAGGGGCAGACTGCTTTCCTGGGCTTTATCATCGTTTCTCAGATGTTCTCTCCGGTAGTCCTGCTGATCGGTATTTATAAGGTCATGCAGGTGCTGGGGCTGACCAACAGCTTGCTTGGATTGATTTTTATCAATGCGGCCTTTAACCAGGCCTTTACCATCTGGCTGCTTCGGGGTACCTTTATGAGCATTTCCGCGGAGATGGAACAGGCCGCTACCATTGACGGCTGCAACCGGCTCCAAGCCATGTTCCGGGTCTTGCTGCCCGTGGCTGCTCCTGGCATTGTCACCACCCTGATTTTTATTTTCATCAACGCCTGGAACGAGTATACCGTGTCTTTGTGCCTGATTTCTACGGACACACTGAAGCCTTTGACCGTAGGTATCAATGTGTTCAACGGTTATGACATGATCGAGTGGCAGTATCTGTTTGCTGCATCCATCTTTGCCATTATTCCTGTGGTGATTCTGTTCATGTCCATCGAAAAGAATCTGACCAGCGGCCTTGCCGCGGGCGGCGTAAAGGGCTAATATTCCCGAATGTCCCAATGGCCTCAGGGTGTTTTACAATGGAAACCCTGAATCCGTGTTTACAAACACGGAAAACTCTGGTATGCTTAGTGACGGAAAGGATGATATTATGGAACCATTTTTGAAAGAAGTGCTGTCCCGGTTTCAGCTGGAGGGGAATAGCGTCTCCTGCGAGCGTTACGGCTGCGGACACATCAATGAAACCTATCTGGTGGTGCAGGACACTGGCCGCCGGTATATTCTGCAGAAGCTCAGCAACCGGGCCTTCCCGGATATTGCGGGCTTGCAGGAGAACATCGCCGCTGTGACAGAGCATCTGCGAACCAAGACCCAGAACCCCTACGGGGCCTTGACCCTGATTCCCACGGTGGAGGGGGCCACCTGGACCCATATGGGGGAAAACAGCGACTGGCGGGTGTATGACTTTGTGGAGGGCAGTCTGTGCCTGCAAGCCCCGGAGTGTCCGGAGGACTTCTACCAGAGTGCCATTGCCTTTGGCACGTTCCAGCAGCAGCTGACCGATTTCCCGGCAGAGACCCTCCACGAGACCATCAAGAATTTCCACAACACCCCGGACCGGTACCGTCTGTTCCGGCAGGCCCTGGAAAAGGATGCCCTGGGCCGGGCCGCCTCTGTAAAGCCGGAAATCGATTTCGTTCTGGCCCATGAGGAGGTGGGCGGCAAGCTTACCGCCATGTGCAAGGCAGGACAGCTTCCTCTGCGGGTGACCCACAACGATACCAAGCTCAATAACGTCATGCTGGACGAAAAGACCCGGACCCCCCTGTGCGTCATCGACCTGGATACCACCATGCCGGGGCTAAGTGCCTACGACTTTGGTGACTCCATCCGCTTCGGTGCCGCCACCGCCGCTGAGGACGAAAAGAACCTGGACAAAATGACCATTGACCTGGATTTGTACCGGATTTTCACCCGGGGTTTCCTCACCGCTTGCCCGGGTCTTACCGACAACGAGCGGAAAGCCCTGCCTCTGGGCGCGCTGACTATGACATTGGAGTGCGGCGTCCGCTTCCTGACGGATTACCTGGACGGAGACCATTACTTTGGCATCCACTACCCGGAGCATAACCTGGACCGGGCGCGGACCCAGTTCAAGCTGGTTTCCGAAATGGAAAAGCACTGGGACGAAATGGCAAAAATCGTGGAAGAAGAAACAAAATAAGGAGCGCGAATTATGGAAAAACCGATTTTGGTGGTGATGGCCGCCGGTATGGGCAGCCGTTACGGCGGACTGAAACAGATCGACCCCGTGGGCAGCCAGGGGGAGGCCATTCTGGACTACTCTTTGTTCGATGCCCATGAGGCGGGCTTTGACACTGCGGTGATCATTATCAAAGAGGCCATTAAAAAGGACTTTATGGACACCGTAGGAGCCAGACTCCAAAAGGCCCCCATGGAGATCCGCTATGCCTACCAGGAGCTGGAAAAGCTGCCCCAGGGCTACACCGTCCCTGAGGGCCGCACCAAACCCTGGGGTACCTGCCACGCGGTGGTCTGCGCCCGGGAAGCCATTGGCAATGCCCCCTTTGCCGTCATCAACGCCGATGACTATTACGGCAAGGCCGCATTCCGGGAAATCTACAATTACCTCTCCGCCCAGGGCGATGACGAAAAGTACCGCTACTGCATGGTGGGCTACGAACTGGGCAAGACCGTCACCGACAACGGCTCCGTGGCCCGGGGCGTGTGCCAGGTGAATGGCGACGGCTATCTGGAAAGCGTGGTGGAGCGGACCAAAATCGAAAAGTATGCCGGCGGCATCCGCTTTACCGAGGACGACGGCAAAACCTGGACCCCCCTGGGGGACAAGACCACCGTCTCCATGAACATGTGGGGCTTCACCCCCAGTTTCGCCGCCGAAAGCCAGGCCCGCTTCCCGGCATTCCTGGACAAGGCCCTGAACGAAAACCCCATGAAAGGCGAATACTTCCTGCCCTCCACCGTCTCCGCCCTGCTCAGCGAAGACAAAGCCACCGTTAAAATGCTCTACTCCCCCGACAAATGGTACGGCGTCACCTACGCCGCCGACAAGCCCGTGGTAGTAGAAGCCCTCAAGACCATGACCACCCAGGGAATGTACCCGGACGGATTGTGGAAATAACGTCAAAAAACCGCCCTTCGGGGCGGTTTTTAGCGTTTCGGCTGCCAGGGGAAGAAGAACCACATGGCCGTTGACAAAACCCGGAAATTGGGGTATAGTATAGATACAAAGGGTGCCACCAGCAGGTCGGCTCCCCCAGTGTTGGGTTAAGAAGTAACCGCGTCTGTGGAAAGTTGGCGGTTACTTCTTATTTTTATGATCAAGGATCCCAATAATCAGGGTGATCAAAGCCACGAGGAATGAACAGAACTCAATAAGGTTCGCCCATGTAACCAAGTGTACCACCCCCTTTCTTAAAGAACGGGGGCAAAAAGAAGTATACCCCCGGATAACATCTGGGGGAACCGCCTGCCGGGGCGCTGGTAGCACCATGGACAGCATAACATAAGAGCTGACAAAAAGCAAGCAAAATGCAAATAAACACCCCCGGAATGACATGTCGGGGGGTGGTTCCATTCACCGGTACAGGTTGTATCCGGTAGGTGGCGGGCGGCAGATTGCCGATGGAATTGAGGTGTGATTGCCCCCGGCAATCAATTGATTTTGATTCGCTGCGCGAAGCACCACCCCTACGATACAATTTGTTGCAAATATCGTGTATTTTACGTATCTATCACTGTTTTGCATTTCCAAAAATGCGGAAAACGTGGTGCATTAATGTAGGGGCGGCAATCTGCCGCCCGCCACCTGCCGAATACAACCTGTGCGGGTGAATGGTATGACCCGATATACGGAACAATGTAGCGGCGATGATTCATCGCCACTCCAGCCCCGGCGAGGGGCTGGCACCGTGGCAGATACAACCTGTTTGGTTGAATGGTACCACCCCCCGACATGTCATTCCGAGCGGAGTCGAGGAATCCACCCAAGTTGCAGATTTTACCTTGCGTTGGTACTTTCTGTTACGTGGTGGATTCCTCCACTCCGCTTGCGCTCAAGGCCTGAATGACAGACGTTTCTGGTTTGGCTGGTGCGGATACGAATGTACCACGATTCCGGCCCTCCGGGCCGGTTGGCGGCAGATTGCCGCCGCTACAGTGGGGGTACCGTCTTTTGAGTGGTACCATTCAACCACACAGGTTATACATCCCACGTGGCGGGCGGCAGGTTGTCGATGGAATTGAGGTGTGATTGCCCCCGGCAATCATTATATTTTGATTCGCTGCGCGGAGCAACCACCCCTACGGCAAAATTGTTACAAATACCGTATATTGAACGTATCTGGCACCAATTTGTGCTTCAAAAACTGTCAACTGTCCACTGTCAACTGTCAACTAAAAACCGGGAACCGCTATTTTGGGCGGTTCCCGGTTTGATTAAATCAGGCCGTGCTGTAGGCAGAATTCGTAGATGCCGTCCTGGGCTGCGGGGGCGCAGATGGCGTTGGCGATGGTTTTCAGCTGCTCAGAAGCGTTCCCCATGGCCACGCCGGTGCCGACGGCTTCCAGCATTTCGATGTCGTTGTTGCCATCTCCAAAGGCCATGGCATTCTCGGGGGACAGATGGAAATGATGGAGTACCGCCCGGATTCCCGTGCCTTTTCCGCCGTTGGCGGGGATCACGTCTATCGCCCGGTCCCACCAGGCGGCGATTTTTGCTCCGGCCACACCCTCCAAGATGGCAGGATATTCCGGTTCCCGGCACCCAAGCATCAGTTGGTAGATGCTCTCCTGGCACAGCAAATCAAAATCCGGTGCTACCGGCAAAGTCAGATTTCCGATGGCGGCGTAGTCCGCCAAGTCCTTGTCCAGCCCGTTAGCTCCGATCCGGTCTTTGGTTGCCGCGGCTACGGGTCTTCCGATGGAAGAAGCATTCCGGACGATCCGCGCCACCGCCTCCGGTGCAATGGGATTTTCGTATATAGGACCCTGCGCGTCATAGCAGTAGGAGCCGTTAAAGGTCAGAAAGGCGTCAAACTCCACGCCCTCAAACACAGGCACACAAATAGGGGCGCGGCCTGTGGCAATGCAGATTTTGATGCCCTTGTCCTTGAGCCGTCTCAGGGCTTCCAGCGTCTTTGGGGAGGGCTGCCTTGCCCCCATTTCCAGCAAGGTGCCGTCAATATCAAAGAAAATGATTTTAATGGGATTCATTTGGAGATTTCTCCTTTCGGGGAAGATTTTGCAGTGGTGAAGAAAAGAATTCCTGTGCCGATGCCGGCCATCACCACACCGGCAGACAGCATGGCTCTTACCCCAAAACCCAGTGCGATCCCACCGGCAAGATTTCCGGCAGAGCATCCAAGCGCATAGGCGGCGGCACTAAAAGCCTGCCCTTTGACCATGTCGGCAGGGCGAACCATAGCCCCTGCGTAGGATACCTGGGTTGGATGCAGAAAGCCGTAGGAGGTCATGTGCAGCAGCTGAAGCAGATAAACAGCAGAAATGCTTTTGGCAACAAAGAGAAAACAGACGGCCCTTATGAGAAAGGTCACAGCGGAGATTCTCAGCAGTGCGGCATCACTGAGCCGGGCATGAATTCTGTCAAAGCAGAAAATCACCGGGGCGGTTACCAGGGAAGATAGAAACAGTGCCGTTCCCACATGGCTGCTGTTACCTCCGAAAGCACGAACAATAGCAATCATATAGTTTTCGGTCATAGCAAGAAACATCCCCAGAAAGGCAATCCCCAGGAGGGTCAGGCAGTAACGGGGATACTGCTGGAAAAACCGGAAAAGAGAGCAGCTGCCCTGAATTTCCTGGATAGCAGGCTCCGGTTTTTGAAGTTTTGGGTAACCCAACAGGGAAAAAATGCAAAGGCTCCGGGTCAGAAGCAGAAGCAGGAGCATCCAGGTCATGCCCAGTTTTGCAATGACAAAGCCAAGCACCAGACTGGAAATGGCGGTTGCCGTAGAGCCAATGCCTCGGACCGCACCGTAGTTGACGGGATAGCCTGCCTGGTGGAAAGAAACACACAGAGCATTGAGCAGCGGAATCATCACATCGCTGCTCCACAGCCCCACCGTGTATAGAACGGCGATCAGAGATTGGGGGAGCTTCGGTATCAGCAGCAAGCAAAAGCAGGAAAAACAGAGGATCGACAGGTGAAGCAGTATTTTTGTCAGAAGAAATCCCTTTGCCCGGTCAACACGGGCTGCCAAAACCGGCTGGGCCAGACAGGAACCAATACCGGATAAGGCCAGCAGTACCCCCACTGTGCCGGAGGAAAGTCCCTGATTCAGCAGGTAGGTTGTTGCAAAGGCGGTAGTGCCGGAGTATGCTGCCCAGAAGGTAAACTGGGTAAGGCTGTATCGGGGTGTCAGATTTTTCATGGGACACCTCAGAAACGGAAACTGTTTTCCACCACACCGGGGAGACAGTCATAAATCGAGCAGCCCATTCTCTTTTCAAACTGGGCTTTGATGTCCAGCACCGTCTTCCAGCGGTCCACGGTTGCCGGGTGGACTCCATAGCGGAGGGCCACATCCACAAACCGCTTTTCAAGCCAACAGAAGCCGGTAGGCAACGCCAGGGCATCACACAGCTGCACCAGCCGGTCATAGTCATCGTAGACCGCCGATTTTACAAACCGGGCAAGATACTCTTTGTCTGCCTGGGGCATGTCGAAGACCCCAATCGAGGAGGCAATATCCTGAATCATAAAGGCGTGGGAAATGCAGATTTGAGCCGCTTTTTCCCAGCCACGGGCCATGCAGTACCGGTAGCCATCGATCAGGTGCCGTTCGGAACTGACCCCGGCGTGTCGGCCAATGTCATGGAGCAAACCGTAGACGTAGGCATCATAAGGGTCCAGCCCAGGGCATTGCTTTGCGATATTTTCACAGGCCATGGCCACATAGCGGCTGTGGGCCACCCAAGGCCCAGGATTTTCCATCCGGGCATCCACCAGGGCGTTTTCGGCATCATATTTTGTCAGCAGCATATAATTCCTCGCTTTCCGGAGGGCGGGCCGGGAAACCGGCCCGCCGGACATATTGGACTGGAATTGGAAAGTGGGCCTTTCCTGCTCCTTACTGACAGTATAATGCAGCATGGGCAGAAATACTATCTCATTTACGCTGATTTTTATAACGTTCGTGCCAATCTCTGCGGTATTCCCAGGGTGTACACCGAAAACGCAGCCTGAAAATCTTCCCAAAGTAGCTGCCGGAGCCAAAGCCGCAGCCATAGGCGATCTGGGTAATCGGGGTGTCGGTATCTGACAGAAGCGCACAGGCTTTTTGCAGCCGGTACTCCCGGATATATTCCACAGGTGTCATACGCAGATTGGTTTGAAACAGCCGAAAGCAGCTTCGTTTGCTGATATGGCCGTAGGCCGCCAATTGGTCAATAGAAATCGGATTCTGATAGTGTTCGTGGATATAGACCATCAGTGCTTTTACCAGCCGGTCTGCGCCGTCTGTCCGTGGGTCTTCCCCCAAAAGCGGCCCTGCCTGTTTTAATATCTTCTGCCAAATGGACATCAGGGACTCCCGCAGCTTCCACTCATAGCCCCATTCCGCAGGGGATAGTTGAAAGGCCCGGAGAATATCTTCCAGAATTTCCTTTTGACCGGCATCCTCAGAGGAAAAGGCCAGTATTTCCAGACCAGGCGCAGAGGTCAGAGGCAGAATGTATTTTTCTTCGATGCGGCTGCCATGGCCCCCTGCCAGAAACACCGGGTCAAACAAGTGCAGCAATTGCACATTGGGCCGGTTTCCGTCGGCCACACAGGTTGTATGCAGGACGTTGGTATTCACAAAGCCCCCGGAACCGGCAGGAAAGGTCTGATTTCCGTGGGGAGTGGTATATTCCACACAGCCGCTTTCCACATAAAATAGCTCCACCGCCTTATGCCAGTGCCAAGGCGCGCCCTGATTCATATACCGGTTCAGGACTGCACGGGTGGCAAGATAGGGGAAATCCAACGCCATTCCCGGCAACAACTCCTCCTTGCTTTCATCCCGGATGTTGATTTCTTCCAGCAACTTTATGGATTCCACAGCTCTGCCCCTTTCCCACGGTTTCCTTTACTATAACACAGTGTTTCCCCAATTTCAATTTTGACGTTCCAATATTAAGGGAGTCTGTCATACCACCCTCGCCCCGTACAGGATTTGGGGCTATACCGACCAAACGGTATCCCCATGGACGACCCACCAATAACTGTCAACTGTCCACTGTCAACTGTCAACTAAAAACGGGAACCGCTATTCCATACGGTTCCCGTTTTCATTCAGTTGTCTCCCCGGTGGTAGCGGATCTTCATATGCTCCGAGGCGTTTTTGAGGATTTGGGACAGGGCTTTGTCGGAGGACTCTTTGACCATGGCCAGAATTTTTTCATTGGCTTCCAAAAGGATCTCCGGGGAAGCACCCTCCAATATTTTTTGGTCGTACTCTTCCAGATACTGCTGGCCCCGGTTCATCACGGTGTTGCGGTAGCGTTCGTTGTACAGCAGGGCCGAACCCAGGTGGGCATCGGTCAGGGCGGCGATCAGGCGGCTGTGCCAGTACATGTAGTCGGTGGATACGGTTTCTGTGGTACCGCTGATGTACTTGGGGAAGCCGGAAACACCGGTGTACACCGGGAAACAGGCGGTAAAGCCGCTGCCGCCCATGGACAGCCACTGGACGCCCTGGATGGGCTGGGGCAGGTATCCACGGATTTGCTGAATGCCGCAAACGTCACTGTTGGGGACGGCGATGGTCCGGTATTTGCCCTTGGCGGGGGAATTCTTGTCATAGGGGTCGTAGGGGGTACCCTGGTAGTAAGAACCCAGTACATACCGCACGTCCTCCACCGTAACTTTCCGTTCCGGACGGAAAGACCAGGGGATGTCGTTGCTCTCCGGGGTGAAGTCCGCCCCCACGCCGTCCCAACGGTAGGTCCGGGGCAGGAAGTAGCGGGCCATGAACCAGGCCCGGGGGGTATTGTAAATGTGGTCCGCGTCACGCTGGGAGCCAAAGGCCAGCCGGGGGTTGAAGCTGTCCCCCAAATCCAGGGCCAGATGGTGCCGCTCCACAAAGGCCTTTAAATCCTTGGAACACAGATGCTCTTTCTGCGGCCCATAGGCATCGGCAAAGTCAAAATTGTCCAGACCAAACTGGTTGGGCATGATCACCACCCGGTCATCCGGTACCCGCCGGGCGATCCAGTGGTGGCCGCCGATGGTTTCCAGCCACCAAACTTCCTGGCCGTCGGCAAAGGCCATGCCGTTGGCTTCATCGGTGCCGTATTGCTCCAAAAGTTCTCCGGTGCGCAGCACGCCCTCCCGGGCGGTGTGGATGTAGGGCAGCACCAGGGTCACCAAATCTTCTTCCCCAATGCCCCCAGGAATTTCTTGGCTGCTCCGGCCTTTTTTGGGCTGGTATTCCACATAGGGGTCTGCCCCCAGAACCCGGGCGTTGGAGGTAATGGTCTCCGTGGCGGTCATGGCCACGTTGGCCCGGTTGATGCCGCAGGCGGGCCAAAGGCCGTTGGTTTTCGTCACATTGGGGCAGTCCGTATACCCCAGGGCGTTTCCGGGCAGGGGAACGGTCAGATGGGAGCGGACGGATTTGTAGCTTCCCGGCTCTTTCCGAGGGCCATGGGCCAAAACACGCTTGGACTCAAAGCCGCCGTCATCATTCCGGGCAATGATGGTAGAACCGTCATAGCTGGCGTTTCTGCCCACCAGAATCGTGGTACAAGGCATTGAAATACGCTCCGTTTCTTGGGAAACTCTGAATAAATCGTCTGCGGCTGAGCGGCGAATCTTTTGCCCCCAGACTGCGGTTTGAAAAATGGGAAATACATACAGTATTCCCTCATTTTCCAAACCTTGTCTGGAAACAAAATCTTTCGCCGTCAGCCCTTGCCGATTTAATCAGAGCTTCCCTATATATATTTTTTATCTGGTTGGTTTCAGACGCTTTAGGGTGTCGGCGGCATCCTGCAGGGCCAGACGGCTGGAAGATACAGCGGATTGCAGGGTGTCCAGCTGCGCACTGACCTGCTGGGAAATGCCGGTCATCTGCCGCAGGGCACTTTCCACTCTGGCGGAAGCCTGGGTCAGCACCGCGCCGGTCTCGGAATAGACCTGCTCTGCCCGCTCCCGGGCCACCCGCTCGGTGCGCTCGGCACGGCGGTAGGCTTCCAACTCCTGGTTGGATTCCAGCTTGGCACCGCTGGCCTGCACCATGGCCTCTTTCCGGGCCTGCTGGGCCTCCTCCAGCTGGCATTGCAGTTGGGAAAGCTGCTGCATAGCCACTTCTTTCTGGGCCAGGGCTTCCTCCCGCTGCTGGCGGGCCTGCGTCAATTCCTCCTGCAAGTCCAGCACCCGGGCTTCCAGGGCCAGACGCTGGGGGTCAACGGTGGGCTTGCTCTGCTGCTGCCGCAGGGCTTCCAGCTCCGTATTCAGCTGGGTCAACTCCGTATTGTGCCGGTTGTTCAGGTATTCTAAGTAATTGGCCACATCCTGCCGGTTAAAGCCCCGGAGGGCGGAACGAAAGTTCAGATTCATAGAGCAGTCTCCATTATTTGGGATTTGTCCCATTATATCACAGAAAACCCCAGAAAACAATAGAGCGTGCCATCTTAACGGAATACCATATTGGCAAAAATCCGCTGCATTCTGGCATCGGGGAAGCGGCTGTCCAGGAATGCCCAGAACGCGTTGGACGCGGCAATGCCCTCCACCCGGCAAGACCAGCGGAACACCGTCAGGAGGGTCACCACGCAGTCAAAAACAAAGAACGCCGTCAGGCACCAGGTGAGCATCTTGCCAAAGCGGTTGGGGATTTTCAGAATCAGCTGGGCCATAAAGGGATACAGGGTCTTTACCCAGAAAATCCCCAAAAAGCCCCAGAAAATGGAGTACAGCAGGCAAATTCTGCCGTTGAGATTAAAAGGCATGTGGCTGTAATCCCAGCTGACGGAGCCAAAGAGCAGCTCCTGCGCCCAGGAGCAGAAATATTCCAGAACGCTGCCCACCAGGAAGCCCCCCAGGAAGGACAGCCAACGGCCCCGGTTCCGGAACCGGTAGAGGGCCAGGGTCAGGGCCAAGGCACCGGCCCCGTAGACCATATTAAAGGGGCCATAGACCAGACCCGAACGGCTTTCCAGATAGCCGTTGGTCACCAGGCACCACAAAAGCTCAATGACCACGCCCCCAAAGCAGCCGATAAAGCACACCAGCAGCAGCTTGTAAAGATTCATCCCCGCCGCGAAGTGACCGCTGCGGGTCTCCTCCAGGTCGATAACGGCGTTGGCCGGGGCCGTCAGCTTCCGGTGGTGCTGCCGGGTCACATCGTCCCAGCGGGCGGAAAGCTCATCGTAGTTTTCAAGCAGCTTCCCGTTGGTCCGAACCAGATTGGTGGAAGCCCGGCGGTAGGAGCGCAGCCGCTGCATGACGGCGGTATCCAGCTGTTCCGGGTCCTGGGCCTGGGCCAGATCTTCATAAAGGCTTTCCAGGCTGGGCTGGCCCTGTTCCAGGGTTTGCAGCACCCTTTGAGAATCCTCCTCCACCGGCGTCACCACGTCCCGTTCCGTGATGCTGTCATACTCCCGGATGGCCTTTTTCCACTGCCTGATTTTTTCTTTCCGGGCTTTCTTTTCTTGTTTCATATTGGTCTTCCTTTCTGCTCTATTCCATACGTACCCATTTTTGCCTGTGATTCTACAATGTCAATCTCAATTCTTTCTCAACTGTTTTTGAACAAAATGTGAAATTCGAATAATTGCAAAAAGTTATTGACGTACCGGTTTTTTCGTGATAAAACAGTTTTATAAGGAACAATTTAGGAGGATTCCAGGATGAATGTATTTTTAACCCTTGCCTGTCTGTTTTTCATCGGCAGCGTGGCCGGATGGGTCATTGAGCTGCTGTTCCGCAACATCGTACACCACAATAAAAAGTGGGTGAACCCCGGCTTCTGCACAGGACCGTATCTGCCCATTTACGGTTTCGGCCTGTGTACACTGTATCTGCTGGCAAGCCTTGAAAGCTACGGCCTGATTCAGAACCCGGTGTGGAACAAAATCGCCCTTTTTGCCGCCATGGCCGTGGGCATGACCCTGATCGAGTATATCGCCGGTATTTTCTGCCTGAAATATTTCAAGGTCATGCTGTGGGATTACTCCGACATGTGGGGCAACATCCAGGGGCTGATCTGCCCTCTGTTCTCCTTTTTCTGGGCGGTGATGGGGGCTATGTATTACTTCCTCATTCATCCCTATGTGCTGGGTGCCTTGGATTGGCTTTCCCGGAATCTGGCGTTCTCGTTCTTTATCGGCATGTTCTTTGGGGTATTTATCATTGACGTGTGCCATTCCGCCAACCTGGTGGTAAAGCTCAAGGCCTTTGCCGAGGAGAACCGGATGGTGGTCCGCTACGAGGCCGTCAAGAAGCACATCCGGGAGAATTTCGAGGACAGCAACATCCGCCTCAAATACAACTTCTTCCGTCCGTTCCGTGACGAGCGTCCCCTGGAAGAACGCCTGAAAGAAATGCGGGAAAAGCTGGAACGCTTCAAGCTGCAAAACAACAAAACCTAAGGAGGTTTTTCCATGAACGAAGTCAAACAGCCGAAAAAACCGCTGATTTGGTACTACAGCGTGGTACTCATCGCCATCCTGCTTTTCAATGTCCTGGTGATGCCCATGATCGCGGACATGAAAATCAAGGAAGTGGACTACGGCACCTTTATGTCCATGACGGAGCAAAAGGATATTGGCCGGGTGGAGATTCAGGACAACCAGATCTTGTTTACCAACAAAGACGATTCCCAGATTTTCAAAACCGGTCTGCTGGACGACCCGGGCCGGACGGAGCGGCTCTATGAAGCCGGGGCAAAATTTTCCGGAGAAATCGTAGAGGAGACCTCTCCCATCCTGAATTTCTTTCTCTACTTCCTCCTGCCCATGCTCATCTTTGCGGGGTTGGGTCAGATTCTGTCCCGGAAGATGATGGACAAAATGGGCGGCCCCAACGCCATGTCCTTTAACATGGGCAAATCCAACGCCAAGGTCTATGTCAAGTCCTCTGACGGCATCCGGTTTTCCGATGTGGCCGGTGTGGACGAGGCAGAGGAAAGCCTGTCCGAAATCGTCAATTACCTCCATGACCCCTCCAAATATCGGGAGATCGGTGCCACCATGCCCAAGGGCGTGCTGCTGGTAGGCCCTCCGGGTACCGGCAAGACCATGCTGGCCAAGGCCGTGGCCGGTGAGGCGGATGTGCCGTTTTTCTCCATCTCCGGCTCGGAGTTTGTGGAAATGTTCGTGGGCATGGGTGCCAGCAAGGTCCGGGACCTGTTCAAACAGGCCAAGGAAAAGGCCCCCTGCATTGTCTTCATTGACGAGATCGACGCCATCGGCCAGAAGCGTTCCGGCGGGGCCTACGGCGGCAACGACGAGCGGGAGCAGACCCTGAACCAGCTGCTGACGGAAATGGACGGCTTTGAGGGGAACTCCGGGGTCATGATCCTGGCGGCCACCAACCGGCCGGAGTCTCTGGACCCGGCCCTGACCCGGCCTGGCCGTTTTGACCGGCGGGTGCCGGTGGAGCTGCCGGACCTGAAAGGACGGCAGGAAATCCTGAAAGTCCACGCCAAAAAGGTACGGCTGACAGACGATGTGAACTTTGAAACCATCGCCCGGATGGCCTCCGGTGCCAGCGGCGCGGAACTGGCCAACATCATCAACGAGGCCGCCCTCCGGGCCGTCCGGGATGGCCGGAAAGCCGCCTGTGAAGCAGACCTGGAAGAATCCATTGAAACCGTCATCGCAGGCTACCAGAAGAAGAACGCCATTCTGACGGACAAAGAAAAACTGGCGGTTGCCTACCATGAAATCGGCCACGCGCTGGTTGCCGCCTTGCAGACCCACTCTGCCCCGGTGCAGAAAATCACCATCATCCCCCGGACCTCCGGTGCCTTGGGCTACACCATGCAGGTGGAGGAGGGCAACCACTATCTGATGACCCGGGAGGAACTGGAAAACAAAATCGCCACCCTTACCGGTGGACGGGCGGCAGAGGAGATCGCCGTTGGCTCCATTTCCACCGGAGCCTCCAACGACATTGAACAGGCCACCAAACTGGCCCGGGCCATGATCACCCGGTACGGCATGAGCGAGGAATTTGACATGGTGGCCCTGGAAACCGTCTCCAACCAGTATCTGGGCGGCGACACCAGCCTGAGCTGCTCTGCCCAGACCCAGACTCGCATTGACGAACTGGTGGTAAAGCTGGTCAAGCAGCAGCACGACAAGGCCCTGACCCTGCTGCGGGAAAATCGGGACAAGCTGGAAACCCTGTCCCGGCACCTGTATGAAAAGGAAACCATCACCGGTGACGAATTCATGGAGCTGATGAAGCAATGAATCTGCTGTTCTGCATCAATGCCAAATTCCAACCCCTGCTGTGCCAGTGCCTGCGCTCCATCGTCCTTCACGGCGGGGAAGACCGGTACGATGCCTACATCCTCCACTCCGACTTAAGCCCCGAGGATATGGACACTATTCGGCAGGTCAGTCCCCAGGTGCATTGCACGTTCCTGCCTGTGGACCCGGCACTTTTTGAGGGCTTCCCGGAGCGAAAACGCTACCCCAGGCAAATCTATTACCGGCTGGCGGCCCCGCTGCTGCTGCCAAAGCAGCTGGACCGGATTCTATACCTGGATGTGGACACCCTGGTGATCAACCCCCTGAAAAACTTTTATACCATGGATTTTCAGGGAAACTACTACATCGCCTGTACCCACATCCGGGAGACCCTGACCCGGCTCAACGACCTGCGGCTGAAAGTACCGGAAGGCTCCCCCTATGTCAACACCGGCGTCATGATGCTAAACCTTTCCGCCCTGCGGCAGAACCTCACCATGGAGCAAATTCGGGATACCGCCCTGCAAAAGGTGGACTCTTTCTGGCTGCCGGACCAGGACCTGCTGACCGTCATGCACGGGGATAAAATCCTCCTGGCCGATGCCCAGAAGTTTAACCTCAGTGACCGCATCCTGAACTTCTACAACGCCGACCCCCGGAACCCCCGCCACGACCTGGCCTGGGTCCGGGAAAACACCGTCATCCTCCACTTCTGCGGCAAAAACCGCCCGTGGAACCCCCATTACGTGGGAACATTAGGCGTTTTCTACCAGGAATTGTTGGAAACGCCCTGAAAAACCGCCAAACGCCGCCCCACCAAAACCGGGACGGCGTTTTTTCGCATTTTTTGTAATGCAAAACGATAATAGACACGTTAAATATACGGTATTTGTAACAAATGTATCGTAGGGGTGGTGCTTCGCGCAGCAAATCAAAATCAATTGATTGCCGGGGGCAATCACACCGCAATTCCATCGGCAACCTGCCGCCCGCCACGTGGGATGTATAACCTGTGGGGTTGAATGGTAGCACCCGAAACGTGGTACCCCCACTGTAGCGGCGGCAATCTGCCGCCATTGGCCGTAAGGCCACTCGTTGGATGTTCGTATCCGTAGTATCCCACGGTGCCAGCCCCTCGCCGGGGCTGGATGGCGTTGGGTCAACGCCGCTACATTGTTCCGTATATGGGGTGAATGGTACCACCCGAAACGTGGTACCCCCACTGTAGCGGCGGCAATCTGCCGCCATCCGGCCGCAAGGCCGGAATCGTGGTACGTTTACATTTGTAACAGCCAAACCAGAAACGTCTGTCATTCCGACCGTAGCGTTAGCGGAGTGGAGGAATCCACCACGTTGGAGAATGAACCACCACAAGATAAAAATTGCCACATGGGAAGATTCCTCGACTCCGCTCGGAATGACATGTCGGGGGTGGTACCGTTCAACCAAATGGGTTATATTTACAACGGGGCCAGCCCCTCGCCGGGGCTGGATGGCGTTGGGTCAACACCGCTACATTGTTCCGTATATGGGGTCGCACCATTCACCCGCACAGGTTATGTTCGATACGTGGCGGGCGGCCTACGGTAACGTACCACGTTTTTTGCATTTTTTGTAATGCGAAACGATGATAGATACGTTGAAAATACGGTAATACGGAACAAATATATCGTATGGGTATTGCCTTATTTTCCAAACAGCCGGTTAAATGCGGTGGTGGTTTTTTCCATTTGTTGGACGGTGGCTTCCAGGGATTTTACCAGTTCGTTCAGCTGCTCAATGTCCAGCTCCTGGAGTTTTTTGGCGGCTTCGGTCAGGGAGAGGATGCCCTCATTGACTGCGTCGATGTCGGCCTGGGCCAGATTTTCCGCCGCGCCTTTTAAAGCGTCAATGGCTTCGTTGATGGTTTTGCTGTCCAAATCATCCAGTTGGGCGGCGGTGTTTTGTACGGACAGGAGGATGGCGTTGACCTTGTCCAGGTCCACCCCCCGGAACATGCGGCTCAGGTGGTTTACCTGTACTGCGGCGAAAATCCCGCCGATCAGCAGCAGGGCAAGGAGGGCCGCCAGAAGTCCTGTCTGGATTTTCATCCACAGCAGCAGAGGGTTCTTTTCTTTTGTTTCCGTCAAAGCTTTTTCTTCCATTGGTAACGCTCCTTTTTATGTATGTTCTTTCTGTAAATACTGCATCATTTCCCGGAGAAAGGTCTGGCCGATCTCGTCTAGCTGGGTGTTTTTTTGCTGGATGTAGCCGATTTCCATTTTGGCGTTCTGGTTGTCCTTGTCCTCCCGGTAGGGGACGGCCAGATAGTCGGTGCCGTTTAGCTCCTGGCAGATGATGCCGGAGCAAAGGGTGAAGCCGTTGAGGCCGATCATCAGGTTCAGCATGGTGGCCCGGTCCGTGGCCCGGATCATCTGGGGGTATTCCCGCTCGGAAAGAATTTCCTCAGCAAAGTAAGAGGAGCTTTGGTCCCCCTGCTCAAAGCACAGGCAGGGGTACTGGCAAAGCTCCTCCATGGAGATGGAGGTATTGCCCGCCAAAGGGTGGCCTTTCCACAAGTAGACATAGGCACTGCATTCAACCAAAGGCTTGAATTCCAGCCGGTTTTCCGCCAACAGCTTGTTGAGAACCGTCCGGTTGTGCCGGGAGCGGAAAAGAATGCCGATGTCGCTGCGGCGTTGAGCCACGTCCAGAATCACGTCAATGGTTCGGGTCTCCCGGATGGCGTATTCAAACCGGCTGGCATCAAACTGCCGCACCGTTTCCACAAAGGCCTTGGTCACAAAGGAATAATGCTGGGTGGACACGCCGAAAATCCGCTTTTTGGGCCGCAGGTATTCCTGCTCCATCAACTCGTACTGCTGATAGATTTGTCGGGCGTAGTGTAAAAACCGCCGCCCCTCGTTGGTCAGGGTCACGCCCCGGTTGCTCCGGTTGAAAATCGTGACCCCCACCTCCTGCTCCAATTCCTGAATGGCCCCAGTCAGTGCCGGCTGTGTCACATACAGCTGCTCCGCCGCCCGATTCATCGACCCGGTTTCGGCAATGGTAAGACAGTAGCGTATTTGCTGTAACGTCATAGATGCTCCTTCGTCGCAATTGACAATTGACAATGCCCCGCGACTCAACGGAAAGTCAAAACTAAAAGTAGACTGTCGCATTTTGAGGGTTATTTAAATTGATTTTCGAAGAAAATACCACAATTGTCAACTGTCAATTGTCAATTGTCAATTTTTTAACGGTATCCCGCCGGAAATGACGGTAGGCTTACCGCAGCGCATTCAACGCCTGGTCCAAATCTTCCAGAATATCGTCAATGTGTTCCGTGCCGATGGACAGGCGGATGGTGTTTTGGTAGATGCCAACATCGTTCAGTTCCTGGTCGGTGAGCTGGGCGTGGGTGGTGGAGGCGGGGTGGATCACCAGGCTCTTGACGTCGGCCACGTTTGCCAGGAGGCTAAAGACCTTCAGATGGTCCACAAACCGGAAGGCCTCTTCCCGGCCACCTTTGATCTGGATGGTAAAAATGGAAGCGCCGCCGTTGGGGAAGTATTTTTCATACAGGGCATGGTCCGGGTGATCCGGCAGACTGGGGTGGTTCACCTTTTCCACCATGGGGTGATGGGACAAAAACTCCACCACCTTTTTGGTGTTCTCCCCGTGGCGTTCCAGCCGGAGGGACAGGGTTTCCGTACCCTGGAGCAGCAGGAAAGCGGCAAAGGGGCTGATACAGGCACCCTCATCCCGGAGAAGAATGGCCCGGACGTAGGTGACAAAGGGGGCCTTGGGGGCGGCTTCCGTAAAGCAGACCCCGTGGTAGCTGGGGTTGGGCTGGGAGAGCCAGGGGTATTTGCCGCTGCCCGCCCAGTCGTAAGTACCGGCATCTACCAGGATACCGCCTAAGGTGGTGCCGTGGCCGCCGATGAACTTGGTGGCGGAGTGGACCACCAGGTCGGCCCCGTGTTCAATGGGACGGATCAGATAGGGGGTGCCAAAGGTGTTGTCAATGACCAGGGGCAGACCGTGGCGGTGGGCAATGGCGGCGATGGCATCAATATCCGGAATGTCCGAATTTGGGTTTCCCAGGGCCTCAATATAAATGGCCTTGGTGTTGGGCCGGATGGCCTGTTCCACCTCTGCCAGATCGTGGACATCCACAAAGCTGGCGGTAATGCCCCACTGGGGCAGGGTGTGGGCCAGCAGATTGCTGGTGCCGCCGTAGATGGTTTTCTGGGCCACGATATGCTCCCCCTGACGGGCCAGGGCCTGGATGGCATAGGTGATGGCGGCGGCACCGGAGGCCACGGCCAAGGCGGCGGTGCCTCCCTCCAGGGCGGCAATCCGCTTTTCAAAGACCTCCTGGGTGGAGTTGGTGAGCCGCCCGTAGATGTTGCCGGACTGGCTCAGGCTGAACCGGTCCGCCGCGTCCTGGCAGCTGGGGAACACATAGGAGGTGGTGGCATAAATGGGCACTGCCCGGGCATCACTGGCAGGATCGGCCTGCTCCTGGCCCACGTGCAGCTGCATGGTTTCAAAACGGTATCCGCTCATAGAGGGTTCCTCTTTTCTGTAAAGTGTGATTTCTTTTGAAAAACAGGCAGAAACAGAGAATTTTACGAAAAGAATCTCTCGGAAAGTGCCTTGCTTTCTAAATCTGATACCCCCATTATATCGGCCTTTTCCCGTGAAGTCAATGCAAGAAATCAAATCGCCCGCTATTATTTGGGCTGATAGCAAAAGCCCCACTGCCGTGGGCAAGACACAAAGCATCGGAAACTTTGGCGTGACGTTATTTTGGCTTTTAGATATTCCAAAGTTGCGATTGAATTGCTCATAGACCTTATGGTATAATTCAGAAAAGGAAGCGGTCAGGAAATCAGATTTTACAGGAGGCGGACTGCATGGAGCAATTGAAAAAGAACATCGTTTTCTATCTGCTGCTGTTGATGGATTTTTATATCGTTCCATGGTTTATAAAAGACACAGGAAGCGCAATGCTTGTCATGTTGGTGGTGATTCCCCTGATATGCTTCATCCTTTCTGTTTTCTACGGAATCAGAAACGGTTTTGACCTTTGCTATGTTGGCATTGTCGCAGTGATGTTTGCACCGTCCATATTCATCTTTTATAACGCAAGCGCAGGGGTTTATATAGTAGCATACGCAGTTATTGCATTGCTCGGAAATGTAATAGCACTACCGTTCAGAAAAAGGATAACTTCCGGTTTGCCAAGCAGAGCACAAAATGGAGCAACAAATCGAAAATTGCGGAGGAAGTCCAGATGAAAGAAGAAACGTTGGATACTCGTTGCGGAACGATTCACTATTGGGCAAGCGTGTCAAACCCGGATGGGGTCACACTTGTTTTTCTGCCGGGATTGACAGCGGATCATAGATTGTTTGATAAGCAAATTCAGTATTTTGAGAACAAGTATAACCTTTTAGTATGGGATGCACCGGCACACGCTTCCTCCTGGCCGTTCCGGTTTGATTTTGATTTGTTCGATAAGGCAAAATGGCTGAATGATATATTGGAACAAGAAAGGATCACCAGACCCGTCATTGTTGGACAATCCATGGGTGGATATGTGGGACAGGCTTACGCACAGCTTTACCCGGACAAAATGGCGGGTTTTGTCTCCATTGACTCCGCACCGCTGCAACGAAGCTATGTGACGGCAGTTGAAATCTGGCTTTTGAAACGGATGGAACCGGTATATGCGCACTATCCATGGAAGTGGCTCCTGAAATCAGGGTCAGAAGGTGTTTCCACGTCTGATTACGGCAGAAGTCTCATGCGTGAAATGATGATGACTTATGACGGAAACCAGAAACGCTACGCACAAATAGCCGGACATGGTTTTCGCATTTTGGCAGTGGCAATGGAAAAGAATCTTCCATACGAAATCAAGTGTCCGGCTTTGCTGATATGCGGCACACAAGATCACGCAGGCTCGTGTATACGGTACAACAAAGCATGGCATCGCAATGCAAAAATCCCTTTGATGTGGATAGAGGGGGCCGGACATAATTCCAATACAGACAAACCTGAACAGATCAATCGTTTGATAGAAGAATTTGTTTCGAATGCTTTATAACAGATGGCTTCCGGCTTTCCAAGCGAAACATAAAATCCAAATACCACCCCCCAGGCCGCCCGCCGGACGCAATGCGCAAAAGCGGGCGGCCTTTTGCTGCCTCTGTTCCAAAAGACGGTCAGGCGCAATGAGAAAAAAGCCCCCTCTCCGGTTTGGAGAGGGGGTGCGGTTCAGTTCCCCAGGTTCAGGAAGTCTGCCGGGTTCATGGGCATGTCCTGGTAGGTCACGGAAAAGTGGACGTGAGGGCCAAGGGCCGTCTCTGCCAGGGCGGTGGTGCCAACGGTGCCGATGGTCTGCCCCAAGTCTACATGGTCGCCGGGGCTGAATGTTTCGGCGGTTTCCAGCCCCGCATAGGTGGTCTCGTAGCCGCCGGTGTGCCGCAGCACCAGGGTCAGGCCCATCAGGCCCTCATCTCGCAGGGAGACCACCGTCCCCTCAGCCGCCGCCTTTACCTGGGTACCCTCCTGGGCGGTGTAGTCCACGCCGTTGTGGACCCGCCAGTCCCGGGTGGTCTCGTTAAAGCTTAAGGCATCCATGCTGTAGAGGGCCGCCTGGTCCCCCTCCACCGGCGGGGCCGTCACCAGTCCCTTGGGGGCCGGCTTCTGGGTGGCCGCCGGGGCGGTGGGGGCGGTTGCCGCTTTTTTCTGTGGTTTCTGGGTTTCCGTAGGGGAAACCGTGGGTTCCGGCTGGGAAGCGTATTCCAAAACCGGCTGGGTCTCCACCAGAGAGACCTGTTTTACCTGCTTGTGATTGTTCCGGTATACATAGCCTGCGGTCCCGATGGCTGCCGCGCACAGGACCAGGGCTATGTAGTAGCCCTTTCCTCCGATTCCGGAGTTTTTTTGATCGCGCATTTTTTTGCACCTCCGAGGAGGAGTATCCCCGGAATTTTTCACATTTAATCCAATGGGATGGGCAAAATAAGAAAAATCTTTTGTGAACATTTTATGATGAAAATATTATTGACAATAGGGGAAAATGCGATATAGTTATACTGTCATTTTTCGACATAAAATAGAGGAAACTCTGAATAAATCGTCTGCGGCTGAGCGGCGAATCTTTTGCTCCCAGGCTGCGCTTCTAAAAGTGGGAAATACACAAAGTATTCCTCCACTTTTAGAATCTTGCCTGGAACCAAAATCTTTCGCCGTCAGCTCTTGCCGATTTAATCAGAGCTTCCTTAAACACAAAAAGAAACGGGGGAGGATAATGTCCAAGGAACTCATCAGGCTCCGGGATCTTACCATGGAGTTCGACGGGGAGCGCATTCTCGACGGCATCAATCTTTACATCAACGATCACGAATTCTTAACATTGCTAGGCCCCTCCGGCTGCGGCAAAACCACCACGCTGCGAATTATCGGCGGCTTTTTAACGCCTACATCCGGCACGGTGACATTTGACGGAAAGACGATCAATGATGTACCGCCTTACAAGCGGCAGATCAACACGGTTTTTCAGCGATATGCGTTGTTCCCACACCTGGATGTTTATGACAACGTGGCCTTTGGTCTTAAAATCCATAAGGTTCCCAAAGCGGAGATCGACCAGCGGGTGCGGGAAATGCTGGAAATCGTCAGTCTCAAGGGTTATGAAAACCGGCGAATAGACGCCCTCTCCGGCGGCCAGCAGCAGCGTGTGGCCATTGCCCGCGCTCTGGTGAATCGCCCCAAGGTTTTGCTCTTGGATGAGCCGTTGGGTGCATTGGACCTGCGACTGCGCAAAGATATGCAGAACGAGCTTAAGCGCATTCAGCAGGCCATGGGCATTACCTTTATTTATGTGACCCACGATCAGGAGGAAGCACTGTCCATGTCCGATACCATTGTGGTCATGGACAAGGGCCGTATCCAGCAGATCGGCAAACCCGAGGATATTTATAACGAGCCTAAAAACGCCTTCGTGGCAGACTTCATCGGAGAAAGTAACATTCTCGACGGTGTCATGCTGGAAGATTTCCGAGTGCGGTTCTTTGGCCGGACCTTTATCTGCGTGGACAAGGGCTTCCAGAAAGACGAACCTGTGGACGTGGTCATCCGTCCCGAGGATATTGACATCGTTCCTGTGGACCAGGGCCATCTGGTGGGTACGGTGACCAGTGTCACATTCAAGGGCCTGAACTATGACATCATCGTAGAATTCAAGGGCTTTAAGTGGCTGATTCAAACCACCGATTTCCATGCGGTGGGTTCTACCATCGGCATTCGGCTGAACCCGGAGGATATTCACATCATGCACAAGAGTGAATACTCCGGCATGTTTGGAGACTACAGCTCCTACTCCGCGGAGTATGACGAGCTGACGGAGGATGCCGGGAATGAAGAAGACTAAGTCCCTGCTGCTCAGCACCCCTTATCTTGTGTGGATGGTGGTGTTTACCCTGATCCCTCTGGGGGTGGTGGCTTACTACGCCCTGACAGACCCGGCCACCGGGGCATTCTCCCTGGGAAACATCCATAACCTGGGCATGTATATGCCGGTGCTGTGGAAGTCCATTGTCTACTCCCTGGTGTCGGCTCTCATCTGCCTTGTGCTGGGCTATCCCGTGGCCTACTTCATTGCCCACTGCGGCCACACCACCCAGAAGTTTCTGTACATGCTGGTGATGCTGCCCATGTGCATGAGCTTCTTGCTGCGGACCCTGGCTTGGGTGGGGCTGTTGCAGGATACGGGTATTATCAATTCGTTTCTGGTGCGGCTGGGTCTTCCCCGGCTGACCCTCATCCGTACCCCGGCGGCGGTGGTGCTGGGCATGGTGTATAACTATCTGCCCTATATGATTCTGCCCCTCTACGCCACAATTCTGAAAATTGACCGGCGGCTGATTGAGGCGGCGGAGGACCTGGGCTGCACCCCCAGCCAGACGTTCTGCCGGGTGATCCTGCCGCTCAGCATGCCCGGTATTCTCTCCGGCGTGACCATGGTCTTTGTACCGGCGGTGTCCACGTTCTATATTTCCCAAAAGCTGGGCGGCACCGACACGGTGCTGATCGGTGACGTGATCGAACGCCAGTTCAAGCAGGGCAACAACCCCAACCTGGGCGCAGCCCTCAGCCTGGTGCTGATGCTGCTGGTCTTTGTATGCACCGGCATTATGAACCGCTTTGGCGGTGACGAGGCGGAAGGCGGTGTGGTGGTATGAAAAGAGCCAACCGGATCATGACGGTCCTGATTTTCATTTTCCTCTATATCCCCATGGCGGTGCTGGTGGTGGCCTCCTTTAATACCGGCAAGGACATTACCCAGTTCCAGGGCTTTACCCTGAGCCAGTACCAGCGGCTGTTCCAGGACCGGAGCCTATTAAAGCTTCTGGGAAACTCCCTGTTTGTGTCCATTCTGGCCAGCCTCATTGCCACCGTTTTCGGCACCGTTTCCGCCGTGGGTATTCACAATCTGAATCCCAAAATGCGGAAAGTGGCCATGACCCTGACGGACATCCCCATGACAAACCCGGACATCGTTACCGGTGTGTCTTTGAGTTTGCTGTTCGTCTTTGTAGGTACGAAGATGCTGGGCCAGCGGAACAGCCTGACCTTCTGGACGCTGCTCATTGCCCACGTGACTTTTAACCTACCCTACGTGATTTTAAACGTCATGCCCAAGCTCAAGCAGATGGATGCCTCCCTGACGGATGCGGCCATGGACTTGGGCTGCACCCCCTGGCAGGCCTTTTACCGGGTGACCCTCCATGAGATCATGCCGGGCGTGGCCTCCGGTGCCATCATGGCCTTTACCATGAGTCTGGATGATTTCGTCATCAGCTACTTTGTGACGGGCCTGGATTTTGTCACCCTGCCTGTGGAAATCTATTCCTACACCAAAAAGCCCATCCAGCCCAAAATCTACGCCATGTTCACCCTGCTGTTCCTGCTGATTTTCCTGCTGATGACCGCCATGAACCTGATGCAGCTGGCGGCTGACCGGAAAAAGGTGGCCAGCCGGGGCAAGTAAAAACCAAATCAACCAACTACTACTGATAAAAATGGAGAAAAAGTCTATGAAAAAGTTTATTTCCGCCTTCCTTGTCCTGACCCTTGTCGCTTGCCTGTTTGCAGGCTGCGGCAAGTCTGAAGATGTGACCGTTATCAATGTTTACAACTGGGGCCAGTATATTTCCGAGGGAGATGACGGCTCCATCGATGTGATTGCCGAGTTCGAGAAGAAGTACCCCAACATCAAGGTCCAGTACTCCACCTATGATTCCAACGAGACCATGTATGCCAAGCTGAAAAACGGCGGCATCACCGTGGACGTGGTGTTCCCCTCCGACTATATGATCGGACGGATGCGCCAGGAGGGAATGCTCTTGGAGCTGAACTACGACAACATCCCCAACGCCCAGTATATTGACGATGCTTACCGTGGCCTGGCCTTTGACCCGGAGAACAAGTTCTCCGTACCCTACACCTGGGGTACCGTGGGCATCATCTACAACAGCAAGTACGTCAAGGAAGAGGACGTTACCGGTTGGGAATTGCTGTGGAACCCCAGCTACGCCGGGAAAATCCTGATGTTCGACAACTCCCGGGATGCTTTCGGCATTGCCCAGTATCTGCTGGGTTACAGTGTCAACTCCACGGATTCCGCCGAGCTCCAGGCCTGTGCCGACAAGCTGGCCGAGCAAAAGCCCGTGGTACAGCAGTACGTCATGGACCAGATTTTTGACGCCATGGAAAACGAGGAGGCCTGGATCGCCCCCTACTACGCCGGTGACTACCTGACCATGGTAGAGGAAAACCCGGACCTGCGGTTCTTCCGTCCCGCGGACCAGGGCTACAACATCTTTGTAGACGGCATCTGCATCCCCACCTGCGCCAAGGAAAAGGAAGCCGCCGAGACCTTCATCAACTTCCTGATTGACCCGGAGATCTGCGCCCAGAACCTGGACTTCCTGGGCTACAGCGTACCGGAAACCGAGGCCAAGCAGTACCTGGATGCGGACCTGGTTGCCAACGAGGTTGCCTACCCCTCCCAGGAGGAACTGCGCAACGCCACCTCCTTTGACTTCCTGCCGGAGGAGACCTCCCGGGAAATGGAAAGCCTGTTTATGACCGTCCGGAACGGCTAAACAAAAATAGAAACAGACCGCTTTTGGAGTTTTCCAAATGCGGTCTGTTTTTTTAACAGATGGGTTATACGTTGAACCGGTCGTAGCTGTCGTAGCAGTCCAGGCAGAGCTTTTTGCCGCCGGCCAGGCGGATCCAGTTGGCACCGGTGGTCTCGCCGCAGCAGTCGCAGACGTAGGAGTCAAAGAGTCGGGCATGTTCCGGAAGCTGGAGTTTCGGCTCACTCACGGTGAATAGTTCCTCGTTGGAACACTGGTGGTAGTATTCAAAGGATTCCTCCCGGCTCATGTCCCGGGGCCTGGGGTTCAGCATCAGCCGAACGGCTTTGCCGGTTTTTCGGTTGTAGAAGCTGAATGCCTGTTTGCCCCGCATGTGAAACAGCAGATTGCCCTTGCCCACGCTGCACCCCAGAATGGCCTGAATGGCATCCACGCCGCAGGCATCATTTTCCGTGATGCACACCACCTGCTCGTCCTGGGAGAAGGTCAGTTCCAGCAGATCTATGGCGTACAGTGCCGCCCGATAGCCAATGGTGAGGCCAGGACACACATGGCCGTGAAAGGCCGCGGCTTTTTCCCAGAGTTGTTGTTTATCCATAGGTAATTCTCCTTATTCAATAATAGCAAATTTCTTGCCTTGGTGGGTGATGATGCTGGCATCAATGCCGTAAACATCCCGGAGGGACTGCTGGGTGATGATGGACTGGTCGCCGTAGTCGTAAACCAGCCCGTCCTTGACGAACAGGAACTGGTTGCAGTACCGCAGAGCCAGATTCAGATCGTGGATGACCACCAGCACGGTAATGCCATGCTCCTGGGCCATTTCCCGGACCAGCTTCATCATTTCGTACTGATTTCGGGGGTCAAGGTTGCTGGTCGGTTCGTCCAGCAGGAGAATTTTGGGCTGCTGCACAAAGGCCCGGGCCAGCATGACTTTCTGGGCTTCGCCGCCGCTGAGTTCATTGATGTAGCGAAGCTTGAAATCCGCCATGCCGATGCGCTCCAGCATTTCATCGCACAGATCATAGTCTGCCTTTACAAGGCCCCATTTCATATAGGGCTTTCGGCCCAGAAGCACCGCGTCATAGACGGTGGTCTGGCTCATTTCATTTTTCTGGGCCACATAGGCAATGGTCCGGGCGGTTTCCTGACGGCTCATCTGGAAAACATTGGCTCCGTCTACCAGGACAGAACCGCTATTGGGTTTGTGGATTTTGTTCAGACAGGTGATCAGGGTGGATTTTCCCGCGCCGTTGTTGCCCAGAATGCCCACACAGTCACCGGGCTGGGCGGTGAAAGAGATGTCCTTGAGGACCTGGTGCTTGCCGTAGGCATAGGAAAGGTGTTGCAGCTCGATCATCTCTCGCCCCTCCTTTTGAAAATCATGTACAGGAACATGGGCGCGCCCAGGAAAGAGGTCAGGGCACCGATGGGTAGGATGCTGGGCGATACCACAATGCGGGAGGCCAGTTCCGACAGCACCAGGATCACGGAACCCATAAGGGCCGAGGCGGGGATCAGGAACCGGTGGTCATTGCCTACGAATTTGCGAACCATGTGGGGGGCCACCAGGCCGATAAAGCTGATGCAGCCTACAAAGGCGGTGGAGACCGCTGCCATCAAAGAGCAGAAAGCCATGCTCACCAGGGTCAGCCGGTCTACGGGAACGCCCAGGCTTTTGGCGGTATCCGGCCCGCTTTCCATGGCGTTAAAGTTCCAGCGATTCCCCAGAAAGTACAGCAGAGACACCAGTGTGATGACAAAAATCAGCCCGATCTCCCGCCAGCTGGCCCGGCCCAGGTCACCAAAGGTCCAGTATACCACCGAGGCGACTTTCACGTCATCGGCAAAATACTGCACAATGGTGGTGCCGCTGCTGAACAGAGAACTAAGGGCCACACCGGCCAATACCATGGTGGCCGGGGTAACTTTGGCGATCCGGGACAGGCCCAGAATGATCACGGTGGTGAGAAAGCCTCCGGCAAAGGCGCAGAGGGTGACCATATAGGGGTTGGTAATGGACACCGCCGCCGCGGCAGAGGTGCTGGAATTCACTTGCGCTCCCGCGTCAAGGCACACAATGGCAAAGGCCGCACCAAAGGAGGCACCCTGAGAAACGCCCAGGGTGGAGGAGGAGGCCAGGGGATTGCGCAGGACGTTCTGCATAATGCAGCCCGCCAGGGCCAGTGCCGCCCCTACCACCACACCGGTGACGATGCGGGGCATACGGATATTCCAGACAATGGTGGCTGCCTTTTTGGTGCCGCGGCCTACCAGTGCCGCCAGAATTTCCCCCACGGTCAGACCGGAGGAGCCAACGGAGATGGAAACCACCATGCACACCGCCAGAATCACCACCAGGGCAAGAAGCACCAGCCATTTTTTTAGAATGTATCCACGGTAGGAATTTTTCAATTCCAGGTCGTTACGTTTGTCCATGGCCTGCCTTATGCGCCCAGGGTCAGCTTGCCGTAGTAAAGGCCGTCGGCTTCCATGTCGTCAAAGAAAGCGGTACCCAGGAACTCCTCCATGATTTCCGTACTCTTGGTCTTCATGTCGATGTCCGCAAACTGCTGGGGATACAGCACCTTTCCCGCAAAATAGGCGTTCATAATGCAGTAGGTGATGTTGGTGGAGTAGTTGTTGAAAGAGGGCATGGTGTAAACCTCGCCTTTCTGAACGGCGGTGAGGGCGTTAAAGAAGTCGGGGTTGGCCTTGTATTCCTCGTTGACCAGGTTCATGTTGCCCGGATCCAGGAAAATCACATCCGGATCCCACTCGACTACCTTTTCCAAATCCACTTCAAAGGCCGCACGCTCGCCGGTTTCATCGGCCACATTCTTGGCATCAATGGCCAGGAACGGGCCAAAGTTTGCGTAGGTACCCGCAAAGCCGTGGGCACCGGAGAAAGTGACCGCACCGGTATAAACAGAGGGCTTGTCCTCCTCCGCAACACCGGAGGAGCGTTCTTTCAGGTCTGCCTTGCAGGAGTCAATGTAGGACAGCAACTCCTCGCACCGCTCCTGGGTGCCGGTGAGTTCCGCAGTGAGCCGCAGGGCAGCGTACCAGTTTTCGTCAATGAAGTTGGAGCTGGGGGTGCGGATGCTGACCACGGGAATGCCGGTTTCGTTTTGCAGCTGCTCGGCGGCCTCCTGAACAAAGCAGGTCAAAATCACGTCGGGCATGACTTTCAGAATTTCTTCGGGGTAGGCGGTATAAGCCGTGCCGCCGCCCTTGCCAATGGAGGGCAGGTCCTTGAAAATGGCATAGTTGGCGTGGGCATAGTCCCTCTTGGTGGAGGTTTCGTAGTTCTTGTCGGTGTCCTCAACGCCCACCATCAGGTCGGTGGCGTTCAGGTAGGAAACCATACGCAGGGCGTTGCTGCCGTTGCAGATGATGGTGTTGATTTTGGTGGGGATCTCCACCTGACGGCCCAGCATGTCGGTGATGATGCGGGTGTCAGATGCAGGGGCTTCCGTCTGGGTGTTTTCTGTGGCGGGAGCCTGGGTAGCGGGGGCTTCCGTAGCCGGGGCGGCGGGGGTGCTGCCACAGGCGCACAGGCTCAGAAGCATGGCGGCCAGAAGCAACAGGGCAGTGATCTTATTCGTCTTTTTCATTTCTCGTTTCCTTTCTTTATTACACTACAGTCCATATCATGGTGACACGGGTGGTAGTTGTATACTCTTGTACCATGCCCTCCTGGGCCTGAGCGGTCACATAGTCCCGAATCAGCGTCCGTTCCTCTGGGGACAGCTCTTTTTCCAGCAACGCCCGGTCGGTACACCAGGCGATCATATCCTCGGTGGTCTTTCTGGGGGTCCAGGTTTCGTTGCGATAGAAAAGCCTGGGGCAGCAGTCGTGATACCACAGGTAGGTGAAAATCTGTGGCACCTCTCCCTGATATTGCTGGGCATCCCGTTGGATGCCCAGCAGCCGGAAAGCCTCGTCCATAATTTTATTGGTTCGCCGTGTGGGCTTTTCCAGCATACAGAGGTTCCGGGAGCAGGCACACATTTTTTGGAAGGTGTCATAGCCGCAGATGGCCGGGGTCATGTGGGCGAATACAATGTCAAAAGCCCCACGAAAACCCAGGGCGTCAATATCCGCTTCCCGCCAGTTGATACACTGAAAATCCGTATTGGTAAGACCAAGAGCCTGACTGCGCTGCCCGGCGGCCTGGATCATGGCCGGGGAAATATCCACCCCCACCGCTTCCTGAACCTTTGGGGCCAGGGCCATGGAGTAAATACCGGAGCCACAGCCAATATCCAGGGTCCGTAGGTTGGATGTAAGAGGCAAGGCCCGGCCCATCTCCCGGAGAAAGGGGTCATCTTCCAAAGAGGGAATGGGCAGCTCCCCATAGTCCTTGGCAGCCCGATCCCAGATGCGGCGTTGGATCTCATTCTCCTCCGCCGTCTGCCGCTGCCAGGAGCGTTTTAGTTCTTCTAACATTTGTGTTCCTCCTACAAAACGTATGAAATAGGGAGTCTACCGTATATCGGGTCGTACCATTCCTCCCCGAAACGGAATCGGGGAATCTTCCAAAGTGGCAAGTTTTATCTTGCAGTGGTTCATTGACCCACGTGGTGGATTCCTCCACTCCGCTTACGCTCAAGGCCTGAATGACATGATGGGGAACGTTGATCCTCAAAAAATTGTCAATTGTCCATTGTCAATTTTGCATAGATAGGAACTACCGCGCCCTAGCTACCAAGCCGTGCGCGGTAGTTTCTGCAAGAAAGGGGTGGACAAAAAGAAGAAGCGGGGGTGATGGTTTCATTATATCAACTTCCGTGCCATACCGGAAGCCCCCCGGGGGGATAGGGGGGGAGGGAAGCCCTGGGGGGTTAGGCCGCTAGCGGACGGGGAAATATGTACACGCTGCCCACTATTTTTATGTTTTCTGCCCAAAAAATCCGGATAAAATTCGGGAAGAACTCTTAAAAACTGTGAAATACCACCAATTATAACCCCCATAGGGGGTTGCATCCCCAAAAGTGCAAAAAAGGCATAGCCCCCTTGCGGTAGGCTATGCCAGCGGTTTTCAAAAAGACGGTTATTTGGTTTTGTGGTCTTTGGGCGGTTTACGGCAGCTTTGGCACTGGCCGCAGCTGGCGCAGTCGCCGCAGCACCCGTTCCGGGGGCGGCGCAAAACTGCGATGACGCCCAAGACGATCAGCCCCAGCAGGAGGGTGCTCTGCACATTCATAGGCTTACACCAGCCCAAAAATCAGCCCCAGGCACCGCACCAGGAACGCCACCACCCAGGCAATGGCGCATTGGGTGAGGACGGTAAAGGCCGCCGCCTTGGTGCTGCCCATTTCCTGCCTGACGGTGGAAATGGCGGCCACACAGGGGGTATACAGCAGGGTGAACACCAGGAATACCACCGCCGTATAGGGGCTAAAGAGGGTGGTGATGCGGCTCACATCCCCGCCCAGAAGCAACGTCAGGGTGGAGACCATGCTCTCCTTGGCGGTAAAGCCGGTGATCAGGGCGGTGGAGGCCCGCCAATCCCCAAAGCCCAGAGGGGCAAAGATGGGGGCAATCAGGCTTCCCAGCAGAGCCAGGAGACTTTGTTCCGGTGTGGCGGCTACATTCAGACGGATGTCAAAGCTTTGCAGCACCCAGATGATCACCGAAGCGGCAAAGATGATGGTAAAAGCCTTTTGCACAAAGCCCTTGGCCTTTTCCCAAATCAGCTGGCCCACGCTTTTGGCACTGGGCAGACGGTAGTTGGGCAGCTCCATGACAAAGGGTACCGGTTCGCCGGAGAAGCTGGTGTGCTTTAAGATGAGGGCATAGACAATGCCGCAGACGATGCCCAGCAGATACAGTCCAATCATGGCCAGGGGCTGCAAGGCCCGGGGGAAGAATGCGGAGACCAGCATGGTATAAATGGGGAGCTTGGCGGAGCAGCTCATAAAGGGGGTCAGGAGAATGGTCATTTTCCGGTCCCGCTCACTGGAGAGGGTCCGGGTGGCCATGACCGCCGGGACAGAGCAGCCGAAGCCGATGAGCATCGGGACGAAGCTTCTGCCGGAGAGACCCAGCTTCCGCAAAGGCCTATCCATGACGAAGGCCACCCGGGCCATGTAGCCCGTGTCTTCCAAAATGGACAGGAAGAAAAACAGGGTCACAATGGTGGGCAGGAAGCTTAAAACACTGCCCACACCGGCGCAAACGCCGTCTACCACCAAATCGTGAACCACAGGGTTGATTTGCCAGGCGGTAAGCCCTAAGTCGATCCAATGGGTGACCCAGCCCACCCCCAGTTCCATGAGATCTGACAAGGTACCGCCGATGACGCTGAAGGTCATCACGAACACCAGGGCCATAATGCCTAAAAAGCAGGGGATGGCGGTATATTTGCCGGTGAGATACCGGTCAATGGCCATGCTCCGCTTGTGTTCCTTGCTTTCGTGGGGGCGCACCACGGTTTTTTTGCACAGGGTTTCCAAGAACTGGAAGCGCATATTGGCCATGGCGGCCTCCCGGTCCAGGCCGGTCTCCTGCTCCATAATGGACACCAGCTGCCCGAACGCCTGCTGCTTGTCCGGGGTCAGGTGAATTTTTTCTTCCATCAGCCGGTCCTGCTCCACCAGCTTGGTGGTGGCGAACCGGACGGGAAGCCCAGCCCTGCGGATGTCCGTTTCCAGCAGCATGGCAGCGGCGTGGATGCAGCGGTGGACGGCACCCACCGGGTCCTTGGGGTCGTCGCTTTCCAGGCAGAAGTCCACCCGCTGGGGTTTCTGCTGGGTCTGGGCCACATAGAGGGCATGGTCAATGAGTTCGTCAATGCCCTCGTTCCGGGCGGCGGAGATGGGTACCACGGGAATGCCCAGAATGTCCTCCAATGCGTTGATGCGCACGGAGCCGCCGTTGGAGCGTACCTCGTCCATCATGTTGAGGGCCAGGACCATGGGGATTTCCAGCTCCATAAGCTGCATGGTCAGATACAGGTTCCGCTCAATGTTGGTGGCATCTACAATATTGATAATGCCGCTGGGCCGGTCATTCATCAGAAAATCCCGGGTGACGATCTCCTCATTGGAGTAAGGGGACAGGGAGTAAATGCCCGGCAGGTCCGTCACCGTGGCCTCCGGGTGGTTGCGGATCAGGCCGTCTTTCCGGTCCACCGTGACACCGGGGAAATTGCCCACGTGCTGGTTGGCTCCCGTCAGCTGGTTGAACAGGGTGGTCTTGCCGCAGTTCTGGTTTCCCGCCAGGGCAAAGGTCAGGGGGCCTGCCTGCAAAGGTACTTCCCGGCCCAGACGGTTTTCACCCACACCGGGGTGGGGGATGGGCTGGATCCGGGGTTCCCGGCCATGGACGGGAATGGGGTCTAAATGGACGTTTTCAATTTCAATTTGCCGGGCATCCTCCAACCGCAGTGTCAGCTCATACCCCCGGAGGGTGATCTGAATGGGGTCGCCCATGGGGGCCACCTTTTGCAGCTGAACCTCGGTCTGGGGTGTCAGGCCCATATCCAGAAGATGATGCCGCAGTGCGCCGTCACCGCCAACACTGCGGATAAAAGCCGACTGCCCCGGTTTTAATTCATCCATTGTCATAGTCTTCACCTCAAGTGATAATTTCTCATTTGCTTGCATTATAGCACCGTGATTTCTGCTGTGCAACATAAATTTCCTTGCATCCCCCCGGGGGCTATGGTATACTTTTGGAAGAAGCAATTTGACGAAATTTTGGAGGCTTGTAATATGGCAACTGTTGCTCCATCCATCCTTTCCGGGGATTTTGCCTACCTGGGAGAGGATTTGAAAACCATCAAAAACGCCGGCTGCCGCTGGGTCCATGTGGACGTGATGGACGGCAATTTTGTACCCAATATCACCATCGGCATCCCCACCGTGGCGGCACTGCGCAAATATACGGACCTGGTGCTGGATGTCCACCTGATGATCGACCGGCCGGTGCGATATGTAGAAGCATTCTGCAAGGCCGGGGCCGACTTTGTGACCATCCACGTGGAGGCGGACAATGAGGAGCAGAACCTTTTGGCCCTGGATAAAATTCACGCCATGGGTGCCAAGGCCGCCGTATCCGTAAAACCCAACACCCCCGCCCAGGCGGTGCTGCCCTACATTGACCGGGTAGACATGATTCTGGTCATGACCGTGGAGCCGGGCTTCGGCGGCCAGAGCTTTAAGGAAAACCAGATGGAAAAGCTCTCGGCCCTCCGACAGCTCTGCCAGGAAAAGAATCCCCAGTGCCTGCTGGAAGTCGACGGCGGCGTCAACCGGGAAACCGCCCGCCTGTGCAAAGCAAACGGTGCCCAGGTTTTGGTTGCCGGTTCCGCATTCTTCAAGGCCGAGGACAAAAAGGCGTTTGTGGAGGAAGTGGAACGGGAATAAATTGACAATTGACAATGGACAATTGACAATTCTTCCGTTTTATGGGAAAGCTTTTGGCTTTTTACTCCCAAAAAGTTAAAATAAGACTGCCTTGCCGGGAGGCAAGGCAGTTGACAAAACACACAAAAAGAGCTATAGTATAGATACAAAGGGTGCCACCAGCAGGTCGGCTCCCTCAGCTGGTCATGAGAAGTAACCGAACTGTAGGAGGTAGCGGTTACTTCTCATTTTTATGATCTATAATCCCTATAATCAGGGTGATCAAAGCCACAAGGAACGAGCAGAATTCAATAAGGTTCGGCCATGTAACCATGTGCAGCACCCCCTCTCTTTAACGAACGGGGGCAAATAGAAGTGTACCCCCCGAAGAACTCTGGGGGAACCGCCTGCCGGGGTGCTGGCAGCACCGCAGACAGAATACCACAGAAACAGACAAAATGCAAGCAAAGCGGCAATTTTCGTATGCGGGAGGCAAGGCAGTTGACAAAAGGGCGAAAACGGGGTATAGTATAGATACAAAGGGTGCCACCAGCAGGTCGGCTCCCCCAGTGATTACGAGAAGTAACCGAGCTGTGGAAAGTTAGCGGTTACTTCTCGTTGTTGTTTACCTGGAGAACCAGGGCAATGACAGTAGCAATGACCATGCAGAATTGAAATAATTCTTCCCATGTAACCATACCGTCACCCCCTTTCCTTACGATTGGGGGCAAAAGAAGTTGATTACCCCCGAATAAAATCCAGGGGAACCGCCTGCCGGGGTGCTGGTAGCACCACAGACAGAATACCACAGAAACAGACAAAATGCAAGCAAATCAGCAATTGTCGTGTGTGGGAGACAAGGCAGTTGACAAAAGGGCGAAAACGGGGTATAGTATAGATACAAAGGGTGCCACCAGCAGGTCGGCTCCCCCAGGTGATTACGAGAAGTAACCGAACTGTAGGAAGTGGCGGTTACTTCTCTTTTTTATGATCAATGATTCCAATAGCAAGCGCGCAAGCGCAAAAACGCCCCCGGTTTTGTAGTGAAACCGGGGGCGATTTACGTCTGGTAAGGGCTGCGGTCAGGGCAGAAGATCAACTGCCAACGTTTCCGTATTCTTCCCGGATTCGTTCCCCCACAAGCTCTTCGTCCAGGGAAACAATGGATTCCACGATGTCCAGCTGATGCTCCCCAAACAGATCGTTTTGCAAGTGGATGTTTACAAAGCTTCCCTGGGGATCAAACCGAAAATTCAGGAAGTAAAAGGATGGATATTCCGGAGAATCTATGTAGGGCTTGTCAATGCGGAGCATGACTACCGTACCGGTTTCATCGGTGAGGGTGTCGACATAGGTCACGGCATCATCCCATTGGAAAGAGGCCAGCCAGGGCATTTCCATGTCCGCATTCCAGCTGCCGTCCTGTTCCCAAGTACCGCCCCGACTGGTGTATACGGTGCCGTTTACAATCATGCGGCCTGTTTTCAGGGGAAGCTGCTGTTCCTGGGCAATGGCGGCGGATTCCGGGGCGATTTCTGTAAGCACCAGCCGGTTTTCCCTGTCCTGATAGTAATTCGTCACCGACCAGGGCTGCTGGGTGTCTCCTGTAGCGGACCGCTGAATGAGCAAGTGGCAGCTGCCAGACTGGATGGCATTGAGGACCGCCTGGCACTGTTCCAGAGCGGCTTTCTGGGCAGCGATTTCCTGGGCAGAGGGTTCTGTTACCACGGGAATCCCATCTATGGACACGGTTTCCAGGAAATCTTCGGTACGTATGCTGGAAATCTGATTCAAGTCGAACCACACGTCATAAATCTGGTCGCCGGTGATAAAGAACGTGTGCAGCTCCCGCAGGGCATCCGGGTTGCCGTCCCAGAAAATTTCGGTCTCTGTGTCCCCGTAGGGGGAGCTGCCGGACATATAGGAGATGGGGCAGCCCAGTTCCGCTTCTTTCAGCTCCACCAGATCAGAGGCTACAAACGCCGGATAATCCCGCCGATCAATGCCGCCTACGGTCTGTTCTTCTTGGGTAAGTACCAGACCGTTCTCCCGGTTTTCCGCCCCAAAGCCCTGGGGCAGCACCATGGTCAGTACGCCGTATTGCAGGGTATCCCCCTCTGCCGCAATGCCCGTGTCCGCACTGGGATCGACTGCATTCCCCTTTTCTTTGGGGTTCACGGCACAGGCCACCAAGACAGCACCACACACCAGAAAACAAAGCAGGCTGACCCAGACCTTGGGCTTTTTCCATTTTGCCATATTCAAAACCCGTCCTTTCGTATCACCCTGACCAAAGGCCAGGGGCGTAACGGCAATGCTCTTCTTGCTGGTGGCCAGCCGCAGCAGGGAGGCAGAATAATCCCCCCGGATTTGGGGCCCCAGCTGCCGGATCACCGCTTCATCACAACTCATTTCCATATCTTTCCCCGCCAGCACGAACGCCACCCACACCAGAGGGTCAAACCAGTGGATACACAGGGCGCAGTAGGCCAGAAGCTTCCAGATGTGGTCAAAGCGGCGGATATGGTGCCGCTCATGGGCCAGAATATAAGGCAGCTCCTGGGCGGGGAGATTGGAGGGCAAATAGATTTTGGGCCGGAATACCCCCAGAACAAAGGGGGTGCCGATATGGTCGGCCCAATAGATGCCCCGTTCCAAGGGTACCGCATCCACCAGCTTTTTCCGGAGCCAGAGATACTGCCCCAGGCCGGAAAGCCCCAAAACAGCCACCCCGGAAAGCCAGAGCGCGGGGACAAAGGATGCCCGGTCAACGGGCTTGTGTTCCTGGGAGGGCCGGACTGGGATGTCCCGGTCTGAGGGGGCTTCGGAAAAAGCGGGGACATCCCCGGGAAGAAAGGAAACCACTGTTGTCCCCGGCGTGGCCACCCGGATCTCCGGCTTTAACACCTTCAAAAACGAGACGGGCGCACTGAGAGACAGGGGACACAGAAGCCGGAACAGCACCACAGACCAGAGGGCGTAGGAAAAAATCTTTGGAAACCGCTTCAGAAGCAACCGTACAAGCAGCACCGGCAGAATCACCAGACTGCCTGTCAGACTCATGTTCAGCACCGCCGAAAACAGCTTATCCACGGAAGTCCCTCCTCATATCGTCAATGATTTGTTGCAGCTGGTCAATTTCCCTGTCGGATAGCTGCTTCCGGCTGCCAAAGGCGGCCAGAAAGGCGGGCAGGGAGCCGTGGAAGGTTTCTTCCACAAACTGCTCACTCTGTCGGGCATAGAATTCCTCCCGGCTCACCAGGGCGGTGACCTGACTGCCGTCATTCCGGAACAGCCCCCGGTCACACAGCCGTTTCAAAACCGTATAGGTGGTGGTGCGTTTCCAGTGTAGCCGCTCCTCCGCCAACTCCGTCAAACGCCGGGAGGTCACCGGCGCATTGTCCCAGATCATGTCCGCAAAAATACCTTCGATTCTCCCAAGTTTGTATTCTGCCATAGGGCTTCCTCCTTTACTCTACTGTTCGTAGACAACTACACTCTACTACATGTAGACTAAAAAGTCAAGGCGGTTCAGGAGAATTTATAAAGTCTTAAGGAAGCTCTGATTAAATCGGCAAGAGCTGACGGCGAAAGATTTTGGTTCCAGGCAAGGTTTGGAAAATGAGGGAATACTTTGTGTATTTCCCATTTTTCAAACCGCAGTCTGGAGGCAAAAGATTCGCCGCTCAGCCGCAGACGATTTATTCAGAGTTTCCTTAATGAATGGGGAAACGTTTTCCCTTTGCGCCCTGGGTCGTATCAGAAACAACGTAAAATTCCCGTTTTTACAAAAAATAATTGACAATTTCCGGAATAAATGATATAAATACTGCGAAATCAGAAAGAAACCGCTGCCCGAGCGGTGCGGCTCACCGGATGGGGGCTGTGGTTCTGTCTGCAAAGATGAATATCTGTTTGCTCATCGGAGGGCTATTTCAACGTAATTGAAAGGCCGGATAAGATGTCGCTGTTTGCGTTTCCCGGAGGCTGTGGGTGCCGTAGCACCACAGCAGAGGAGGGGGCGTGTTGGGCAGCGGTTCTTGTCCGGCCCTTTTTGTAATATGGATTCAGGAAAAGGAGTATTTATGTCAAAGGGAACGATTCAGTTATCCGATCATTTTACCGCCTCCCGGCTGCTGCGGTTTGTGCTGCCCAGCATCGGTACCATGCTTTTTACCTCTGTCTATGGCATTGTGGATGGTCTGTGTGTGTCAAACTTTGTGGGGAAAACGGCCTTTGCGGGGGTGAACCTGATTTGGCCGGTGCCGATGCTCATTGGTACCATCGGCTTTATGCTGGGTACCGGCGGCTCCGCCATTGTGGGCATTGCTCTGGGAGAGCGGGACGGCAAAAAGGCGGATGCCTACTTTAGCCTGTTTCTGGCGGCGGCGTTGTTATCCGGTGCGTTTTTTGCCCTGTTGGGTCTGGTGTTCCTGCGGCCCATCGGGGTGCTGCTGGGAGGCCGGGGGGAAATGCTGGAATACGCCCTGCGGTATGGTGGGATCTTGCTGATGGGTGTTCCCACCTTTATCCTGCAAAACATGTTCCAGAGCTTTTTCGTTACGGCGGAAAAGCCCAACCTGGGCTTCTGGGTCACGGTGGGGGCCGGGGTCACCAATATGGTGCTGGATGTGGTACTGGTGGGGGCCTTGGGCTGGGGGGTCGAGGGGGCGGCCATTGCCACCGTTCTCAGCCAGGTCGTTGGCGGTGTGCTGCCGGTGTTCTATTTTATGAGCGGCCACAACACCAGCTGTCTGCACTTGCAGCGGCCCCGCTTTAACGGACGGGTGCTGTGGATGGCCTGTGTCAACGGCTCCTCGGAGCTGATGACCAACCTGTCCATGTCCCTGGTCAACATCCTTTACAATTACCAGCTGCTCCGCTTTGCGGGAGAGGACGGCGTGGCGGCCTACGGCGTGATCATGTATGCGGCGTTCCTCTTTGTGGCGGTGTTTGTGGGCTATTCCGTGGGCAGTGCGCCTATTGTCAGCTTCCATTATGGGGCGCAGAATCAGAAAGAGGTACACAACCTGTATGCCATGAGCCTGCGGCTGATTGGCATGGTGGCGGTGGCCATGACGGTGGTGGCCATGTACCTCATTCCCCAGGTGGCCCGGTTCTTTGTGGGCTACGACCCGGAGCTGCTGGTACTGACCACCCGGGCGTTCCGGCTCTACGGTCTGAGTTTCCTGATCATGGGATTCAACGTCTACGCCTCCTCCTTCTTTACGGCCCTGGGGGACGGACTGACCAGCGCATTGATCTCTTTCCTGCGGACGCTGCTGTTTCAGGTGGCGGCGGTTTTGCTTCTGCCCCAGCTGCTGGGCCTGGACGGGGTATGGCTGGCGGTGGTCCCGGCGGAACTGGCCTCCTTGCTGGTGAGTGTGGGGATGTTTTTCTACAAAGACCGCACGTTCCACTATCGCAGGGCGTAATCAGGAAACCAGTTTTAAGAATCCCGAAATCGGAATAAATTTCTAAAAATAAGGAAAGAGTTCCGAAATCGGAATTTTGGTTGACGGAAGACGAGACCCGTGCTATACTGACGGTAGATCGATACTTGGGAGGGGACTGCCATGGTCAGACGGACAGAATATCTGGAAATGCTTCAAAAATGGAAAGACGAACAGGTGATCAAGGTCGTTACCGGCATTCGCAGATGCGGCAAATCCACCCTGCTTACCATGTATCAGCAAGAATTGCTGACCCAGGGTGTCGGGGCGGATCAGATCATCTATATCAATTTTGAAGAACTGGAATATGAGGAGCTGCTGGACTATAAAAAGCTTTATAACTACGTGAAAGCCCGGCTGCACCCGGAGAAAACCACCTACATTTTTCTGGATGAAATTCAGCAGGTGGAGGGGTTTCAAAAGGCGGTGGACAGCCTTTACGTAAAGCCTGGGGTGGACCTCTATATCACCGGCTCCAATGCCTATCTGCTCTCCGGCGAGTTGGCCACGCTGCTTTCCGGCCGCTGTGTGGAGATCAACATGCTGCCCCTGTCCTTTGAGGAGTTCTGCCAGATGAACGACGGCGGAGACCGGGATGCCCTGCTGGGGGCGTATATGCGAAACGGCGGCTATCCCTACCTTGTAAAGCTGGCGGACGATTCTGAAAAAGTGGATATGTACCTGGAGGGGATTTATAATACCATTCTGGTAAAGGACATTGAGGAACGCCAGCGGCGGCGGGAAACAGACCCCAACAAGCGGAAAATCAATGATTTAAGTCTGCTGAAAAACATTTCCAAATTCCTGGCCAGTTCTGTGGGCAGTCCCATTTCCATGAAAAGCATTGCGGACTACATCACCTCCGGCGGCAGAAGCATTTCCCAGGCCACGGTTAGCGACTATGTGGAGGCCCTGGTGGAACCCTATATTTTTTATCCCGTGGAGCGGTATGACGTTCTGGGCAAGCAGCTGCTGAAAAGCAACTGGAAAATGTATATCGTGGACTTGGGCATTCGCCGGTATTTGCTTCCCAGAAAGCGGTACGATCTGGGGGCTTCCCTGGAAAATGTGATTTTCCTGGAACTGCTGCGCTGGGGCTATCGGGTGAATATCGGCAAGGTCGGTGCCACAGAGGTGGACTTTGTAGCCCGGAAGAATGAGGATATTTTCTACTATCAGGTCACGGCCTCCATGACGGAGGAATCCACCTTTGAGCGGGAAATGGCACCGCTGCGGGCCATTCAGGACAACTATCCCAAGTATGTGATCACCCTGGACCGCTATACCCTGGGAAATTATGAAGGCATTCAGGTCATCCATGCGGTGGACTGGCTGCTGGGCAAATAAAAATCCCCCATAGAGAACCCTTGGGAACCGTTTCGGTTTCGGGCTTTCTCTATGGGGGCTTCTTTATCGGGCGTTTTGGCTTTTGTGGTATTTGCGCTTTTTTTCGTACATCTTTTCATCCATGGCGGTGAGGAACGCTTCTTTGCCCTCCTGGGGGTCAAACCCGGCCCAGCCCATGGAGACGGTCAGGGTGAACGGGGCCTCGCCGGAATGATTGAAGCGGGAAAGATGCCGGTCAATTTCTCTGGCAGTGGCCAGGGCGGTGGCTTCATTGCCACCGGGCAGCAGGACAATGAATTCGTCTCCGGCGTAGCGGAGGGCGATGCCGCCCTCGGGGATGGAGCGGAAGAGGATGTCCCCCATTTTGCAGATGGCCTGGTCGCCGGTGCCATGGCCGAAGCTGTCGTTGATTTGTTTAAAGTCGTTGATGTCCATCATAATGCCGTAGAGACTCCGCCGGTTGGCACGGGTCTGTTCTGCCAGGAGGCTACTTAAGTAGCGGCGGTTATAGAGTCCTGAAAGCTCATCGGTATAGAGGTTTTCCGCATAGGACTGCATCTGCACAAAGCACAGGGCAACGGCTACAGAGGCCCAGGAGGTGGTGATACCGTAGAAAAACAGCTGAATGAGGACACCTGCAAGACAAGGTCCAATAAAATACAGCACCGGGAAAAAATTCAGGTTGATCCCCTGCCGCTTGGAATAGTACACCAAATGGGTGGTGTAGACAAAATATAACATCAGGGTGACATACCCAATGATGGCCCATTGCCCCCGGTGATAGATGTTTTCCGCTGAGACAGAAAACAGGAAACCGGGCCGGAAAAGGTTGAATAAAATGGCAAAAACTTCTATGAGCCAGGGAATCAGCAGAAACTTGGCGTTGCGGACGGTGCGCTTGTAATTCCGGTAAATCAGCAAATCTACATAAAATGACCACAAAAAACCGATGCTCACGGTACCCAGAAAGCATAGGCTGTTGGTGAGGTAATTTAGAATCCTGGCCCCAGGGAACAGCTTCCCGTCTACCCAGAACGAAACGGTTTCCAGCAACGCCCCCAGCAGATTCACCACAGCCATGGCATCATACAGCCGGGCCTCTCCCCGGGTGTTCTCCCGGTTCTTCCGTCTGCAATTGAGCAGAAACCACATCATCAAAATGGCCCCGCTGTTTGCCACCAGAATTTCTTCCCAAACGATCATTGCACCGTTCCTCCGCGCCAAACCTTTTCCAAGGAAAATTTGCTGGATTTTATTTCCATAAAACTTTCTGTAAGTATACCATACAGAACCGCTTCTTGCAAGTGGCTGCACAGCCGGCAGAAACACCCCTAAGGGAGAGATTCAGGTCTTAATCAGATAACCAGACGGGACTTGATACGCGCATTTTCTGCTCAAAAAAACTGCCCGCCAAAGGGCAGCGCAGTTGACAAAGTAGCAGATTTGGGGTATAGTATAGGTACAAAGGGTGCTACCAGTAGGTCGGTTCCCCCAAGATAGTTAAGAGATAACCGTTACTTTGGGGAAAGTTGGGCGGTTATCTCTTATTATTCTCTTGGCGAACCAAGCTAATGACAGCGATAATGACAAGGCAGAATTGAAAAATTCCTTCCCATGTAACCATAACCGTCACCCCCTCTCTCTTTCGATTGGGGGCAAAGAGGATCTCACCCCCGAAAAAGATTCGAGGGGAACCGCCTACCGGGGTACTGGTAGCACCAATGGCAGTATAGCACAAAATTCCACAGATTGCAAGGTATTACCGGGGCGAATTGCGCAGAAATGCAGTAATTCGCCCCGCTTTTTGACAAAAAATGAGGGAGGAAAGCTCCAGAGTGGGACAATGAAAGCCCCCGGTTTGCACCGGGGGCTGTATGTATGGGTTTAGGCTTCCAGGTTGACGCCGGTCTCCTTGTTGAAGACGTGGCAGACGTGGCCGGCGAAGCTGTACTTCACGGCGGAGCCGCTGGTCAGAGCGGCAACCTCGGCACCGGTCATGTTCATGGTGGAAACCACCAGAACCACGTCACGGCCCATGGAGGTCACGTGCAGGTGGACGGAGGAACCCATCATTTCGGATACGTCCACAACGGCATCAATGCCATCGTTGCTCAGCTCGATATGCTCAGGACGGACACCCAGAACGATGCTCTGAGGAGCCACGTTGTTCTTGGTGAGGTTGGCTTGCTTCTCGTCGGACAGGGTGACGGTGATGCCGCCAACCTTTACGGCGTACTTGCCGTCTTCCTTTACCAGTTCGGCATCGAACAGGTTCATCTGAGGAGTGCCGATGAAGCCGGCAACGAACAGGTTGTAGGGGTGGTTGAACACTTCCTGAGGAGTGCCGATCTGCTGGATGAAGCCGTCCTTCATGATGACGATCCGGTCGCCCAGGGTCATGGCCTCGGTCTGGTCGTGGGTAACGTAGATAAAGGTGGTGTTGATGCGCTGACGCAGCTTGATCAGCTCGGCACGCATCTGGTTCCGGAGCTTGGCGTCCAGGTTGGACAAAGGCTCGTCCATCAGCATGACCTGGGGATTCCGGACGATGGCGCGGCCAATGGCCACACGCTGCCGCTGACCGCCGGACATGGCCTTGGGCTTCCGGCCCAGGTACTGGGTGATGTCCAGAATTTCGGCGGCTTCCTTGACCTTGCGGTCAATTTCTTCCTTGGACTCATGGCGCAGCTTCAGAGCGAAAGCCATGTTTTCATAAACGGTCATGTGGGGGTACAGCGCATAGTTCTGGAAAACCATGGCAATGTCGCGGTCCTTGGGGGCCACGTCGTTTACCAGGCGGTCGCCAATGTACAGCTCGCCATCGGTAATATCTTCCAGACCGGCGATCATACGCAGGGTGGTGGACTTACCACAGCCGGAAGGACCGACCAGAACGATGAATTCCTTGTCCTTGATGTCCAGATTGAAGGCCTGAACAGCAACAACGCCCTCATCCGTGATCTGCAGGTTGGTCTTCTTGGCGGGTTCCTCGCCCTTTTTCTTCTTGTTCTTCTTGGCGTCGTCGCCGTTAAAGGGGTAGACTTTCTTGATGTTCTTCAGGGATAAGCTTGCCATAGTTTTCTGACTCCGAACATACTGAATCCTCAATGTATGTTCTCGCGCACTGCCGGGTAAAACAGCAGCGGCATTACGACAGGTCTCCACACTGCCGCACCGTGAGTCTGACGGGGGTTCCTCCTTTATTTTAGCGGAATAGAGCCTATTTAGTGGAGTAGTGCCCATTCCACCGGGATGGTACAATGATATCATAATTTTTCTGCCCAGGCAATCGTACATATTGACGGAATTAGATGCCATAAATTGGTGATTTTGCTAAGTCAGACCCTTTCTAGGGGGCATCTGGTCGCTGTGCCTGCAACCCCGGGGCAAAATCGGTTTTCCGGGAGGCCAGAGGGGGGCTTTGGAAAACTGCACAATTTCTGAAAACATATTTTGGGCAATCATATAAAAAGAAATTTCACTTCACAAAAGTAATTGACATTTTCATTTCATATAGCTACAATGGCCTTACAACACGAAAGCAGGAGGCGTTTTCAAATGTTAGTAAACATGAAAACCATTTTGGATGTGGCGAAAGAACACAATTTCGCGGTACCGGCTTTCAACACATCCAGCAATATGATCCTCACCGGGGTCATCCAGGAATCCATTGCCCAGAACGCGCCGGTGATCATCGCCATTCATCCGGATGAGCTGTCCTTTGTACAGGATTCCTTTGTGAAAGCGGTGATCGATGAAGCAAATCACGCACCCATCCCCGTGTGCATTCATCTGGACCACGGCGGCAGCTTTGAAGACTGTGTAAAGGCCATCAGCCTGGGCTTTACCTCCGTGATGATCGATGGCTCCCTGCTTCCCTTTGAGGAAAACATTGCAGTGTGCAAAAAGGTTTGCCAGGTAGCCCATGCCGCGGCGGATTACGTATCTGTAGAGGGCGAGCTGGGAACCATCGGCAACACCGATTCCATTGAAACCGGCAACAATGTGATCAAATACACCGTTCCCGAGGATGCCAAGACCTTTGTGGAGCAGACCGGCATTGACGCGCTGGCTGTGGCCATCGGCACCAGCCACGGCCTGTATCCGGCAGGGTTTGTACCCAAGCTGCGCATTGATATTCTGGATGCCATCAAGGGCATGGTCGATGTCCCCCTGGTACTCCACGGCGGTTCTTCCAATCCGGACAGCGAAATCGCCGCCGCGGTGGAACACGGCATCAACAAGGTCAATATTTCCAGCGACATCAAGGCTCCTTTCTATAAGAAATGCCGTCAGGTGCTTCAGGACCAGGGCCTGCGGGAGCCGAACGCCATTTATCCCCCCTGCATTGAGGTATTGCGGCAGGTCGTGGCTCAGAAAATTCACCTGTTCAACGCCGACGGCAAGGCAGCCCTCTATCGCTGAGCGGGAGTAATGCCATGTATGAACAGGTGCCCAATATCCTGAAGCTGGCCCGGCAGAGCAACACCTCAGTCATTGCCTTTATCTGCATGGACTATGTGATGGCCCGGTCTGTGGTCTGGGCCGCCGAGGCGACCAATACACCGGCGGTGGTGATGCTGTTCCCGGAGCATGTGACCGTGCAGAAAACCACCGGTCTGGCGGGCTACGCAAGCGCGGTCCGGGAGCTGGCGGAGCAGGTTCAGGTCCCCATAGGGCTGCACCTGGACCACGATTACTCCCTGGCTGCCATTACAAAGGCCATGGACGGGGGATTTCAGTCTGTAATGATGGACGGTTCCGGCTACACGCTGGAGAAAAACATTCGTTTGACCCGTCAGGTGGTGGAAGCGGCCCATGCCAGAGGCGTGGCAGTGGAGGGGGAGATCGGCCATGTAGGCGTTGCCGCCCAGGCCGATGACCGCCGGGAGGACCTGCTGACCCGGCCGGAGGCGGCGGAACGGTTCTGCCGGGAAACCGGGGTGGATGCCCTGGCGGTGTCTATCGGAAACGCCCACGGGGAATACAAGCAGACCCCCCACCTGGATTTTGACCGGCTTTCTCAAATCCGGGAAGCCACCGATACCCCCTTGGTACTCCACGGAGGCAGCGGGATCCCGGACGATCAGCTGCTGAAAGCCTTTTCCATGGGCATCCGGAAATTCAACCTGGGAACGGATTATCTGCGAAATTACTTCCGGGCGGTTCAGGATTTTGCTTCTGAATATGAGGACGTGTTCGACCCGGTGAAAATCATTCAAATGCCGGAATACGTCCAGGCCAAGCTGCAGCCCTATGTGGAAAATCGGCTGAGAACGCTTTGCAGATTTTAAAACGAGCGGATCCCGCCTGTTTGGTGGGTGGAAACATCATCAGTCCATATCCGGAGAAAGCCGGAAAATATAACGGAATATAAAATGGAGGAACGAACATGAAAAAGATGAGAACCCTGTCCCTGCTGCTGGCAGTTGTGATGCTGCTTGGCACGCTTTCCGCCTGTTCCGGAAAGCAGACGGAGCCTGCGGCTCCCGCAACCACCGCCCCGGAAACCACCGCTGCCCCGGAAACCGCCGCTCAGGCACAGACCACCGGGGAAATGACCTATGAGGAGCTGGTAGAGCTGGCCAAGAAAGACGGCAAGCTGGTATTCTACGGTGCCAACTCCTATTTGCAGGATGCCGCCAACAACTTTGCCCAGGAATTCGGCATTGAGGTATCCTTTACCCAGTTGGGCGAGACGGAAATGATTGAAAAAATCTCCGCCGAGTGCAAAACCGGCGCGCCTACCGCCGACCTGGTCTGCGCCCAGGATACTTACAGAGTCAACTCTGACCTCATTTCCACCGGCTACGCAATGAACTGGGAGAATTCCCGGATCACCGCCATTACCGGCGAGCAGGACTGCACCGCCGTTGTATGGCAGCACGACACCAAGATGTTTATGTACAACCCCACCCTGGTGGGAGAGGACTGGGACTACAACCTGTGGCGGATCACGGACCCGGAGTATTATGGCCTGTTCACCTTTAAGACCCCCACTTCCGAGGGCGTGAACCTGGACATGCTGACCATGCTGACCTCTGATGATTACGCGCAGAAGCTGGCCCAAGCCTACAAGGAATACTACGGCGAGGACATCACCCTGACCACCGACAATGCCGGTTGGGAATTTGTGAAGAAGCTTTACGAAAACGGCGTTCTGCTGACCTCTTCTGACAGCACCTGCGCCACCACCATTGGCGATGTGAACCTGGACAAGACCTGGATGGGCTATTTCAGCACCCAGCGTTACAGCACCCAGGAGGCCAAGGGCATCAAGCTGGCCTACGACTACAACCACGCCACCCCCTTTGCCGGTTACACCTACCCCGTATACGCCGTTGTGCTGAACGGCTGCCAGCACGAGTACGCGGCCAAGCTCTTTGCCGAGTGGCTGCTCAGCGAAAACGGATACAAGGCCTTTGAGACCTACTTTGGCGGCTTCTCCGCCAACCCCGCCAACGCTTACGCCACCTCCTACAGCTTTGAGGATGTCAAGCCCTACCTGGTCCAGGATGACCCGGATTACCTGATGGAAGCCCGTGTGGAAATGGAAGACTTCCTGGATGCCATGCAGTAAGCATTCAATAGACCACGTTTTGACCAACTGAACCCCGGCGTGAGGGGTGTTGCGCCGCAGCACCCCTCACGGAGATTATAGAGAGGTGATCCCCTTTGAAAGCAACGTTGCGGAGAGTCGCAACCTTTTTGCGCAAGCCTCAGAATATTATTCTGATCCTTCTGGTTATTTCCCTGGCGTATCTTGTGGTTTGGCCCTTGGTGAACATTTTCCGGGATACGTTCCTGGTACATCCATCGGAGGTCAGCCGGGTAAAACAAGCGGCAGGCACATTTACGACCTATCACTGGACAAAGGTCTTCGCAAGCAAGGACAGCTTCAAAACCTTTGTACAGCCACTGATCAATTCCGTCCTCTGCGCGACTTTGTCGTGTACCATCGCCATTTTGGTCGGGGGCCTGTTTGCCTACCTGATCATCCGTACAGATATGCGGGGCAAGAAGTTCTGCTCCTCCCTGTTTATGCTGCTCTACATCATGCCCGCCTGGACCCTGGCCATTGCCTGGACGAACTTTTTCAAAAACCAGATGGTAGGCGGTGCCATGGGCCTGTTTGAGGCTGTCACCGGCCTTTCCACCCCGAATTGGTTCGCTTACGGCCTGTTTCCGGTGGTGGTGGTCACGGGACTGCACTATTCTCCCTATGCCTACATCCTGATTGGCGGGATCCTGCGGAATATGGATTCCAACCTGGAGGAAGCGGCCCAGATCCTGAAAGCCTCCCGAGGCCGGATCTTCTGGAAAGTCACCATTCCTCTGGTGCGTCCGGCCATTATGTCTACCATTCTGCTGGTGTTCGCCTCCGGACTGAGTGTATTCTCCACGGCCCAGTTTTTGGGCCTGCCTGTGGGCTTCCATACACTGGCAACCAAAATGTACAGCTACCTGAACGGCACCAACCCCGGCCGGGGCTATGTTTATACCTTTGTAATGCTGTCGCTGAGCATGGTGGTGCTGTATATCAATCAGAAAATGCTGGGTACCCGAAAATCCTATACGACTGTCTCCGGAAAAAGCTCCAATGTGTCTTTGACCCGGCTGCGGAAAGCACGGACACTGGTCAGTGTGCTTGTCATCGTGTTTACGGTCTGCACCACCATTCTGCCCTTTGTCAGCTTCGCCCTGGAATCCCTGACCAAGGCCAAGGGCAACTATTCGCCGGACAACCTGACCCTGCTTTACTGGATCGGTGAAAACGACGGCATCGGTCACGCCGGTGTGCTTCGCAATACGGATTTTTGGCGTTCCCTGAAAAATACCGTTTTGCTGGCGGCCTGCTGCTCTCTGGGAGCCGGAACGCTGGGCTGTCTGGCAGGATATGCCATGGCCCGGAAATGGGGCAGCAAACTGGCAACGGCGGTCAACGGCCTGACGTTTTTGCCCTACCTCATCCCCAGTATTGCTTTGTCTGCCGTATATCTTTCCATGTTCTCCGTCCGCCGGGGTCCAATCCCCGCGCTTTACGGCAGCTTCTTCCTGCTGGCCCTCATCGGTACCGTCAAGTATTTGCCCATGGCCTCCAGATCGGGCCTCAATTCCATGTTCCAGATCAGCGCGACCATTGAGGAATCCGCCCAGATCATGGGTGTACCCTGGCACAAACGGATGCTGCGGGTGCTGGTACCCATTCAGAAGACCAGCATTCTCTCCGGCTATCTGCTGCCCTTTATCAGCTGTATGCGGGAAATGGAGCTGTTTGTCATGCTCTATACCCCCAGTTCCATGCTGCTGACCACCTTGCTGTTCTTCTACAATCAGAAAGGCTACGACCAGTTTGCCAACGCGGTGACACTGATCATCGTTATTGTGATCGTTGCCTTTAACGCGCTTATCAACAAAATCACCGGTGCTTCCATCGATTCCGGGATCGGAGGGTAAATCAAATGTCTGAGCAATCCAATAATATTGTGCTAAAGCATGTTACCAAGAAATTTGGAAAGACCTATGCGGTGCGGGATCTGAACCTGGAAATACCGGCCAACAGCTTTATCTCTCTGCTTGGCCCCTCCGGCTGCGGCAAAACCACGACCCTGCGGATGATCGCCGGGTTGGAAACGCCCACAGAGGGGGAGATCTGGATCGGGGACAGGCTGGTGTTCTCTGCCAAAGAGGGCATTGACGTTCCCGCCAGCAACCGGGGCATCGGGTTTCTGTTCCAGAACTACGCCCTCTGGCCCCACATGACGGTGTACCAGAACATTGCCTTTGGACTGGAAACATTGAAGTGGAAAAAACCGGCCATCCAGGCCCGGGTCCAGGAGATGTGTGAGCTGTTGCAGCTGTCAGAGTATATACAGCGTTACCCCAGCGAACTCTCCGGCGGCCAGCAGCAGCGGGTGGCCATTGCCCGGACCTTGGCAACGAACCCCTCCATCTTGCTGATGGATGAGCCTTTGAGCAATCTGGATGCCAAGCTTCGGCTGGACATGCGGGCGGAGCTGAAACGTCTGCACAGCACCACCAAGGCGACCTTTGTATACGTGACCCACGATCAGATGGAGGCCATGGCCCTGTCCACCTCTGTGTGCCTGATGAAAATGGCCATGCTGCAGCAGTACGCCCCGCCTCTTTCCCTCTATGGCGAGCCGGTGAACAAGTTTGTAGCCGGGTTCGTAGGAAACCCCGCCATCAACTTTATGGATTTTGAACACACCCGGCAGCCGGAAGGCCACCTGCTTACCAGGGACGGCGTTTGCTTTGCGGCGAAACTTCGGGTCGACAAGGCCAAAGGGGCCATCCAGGGCAGCAAGGTCTGTGTGGGCATCCGGCCGGAGGACATTCATATCGATGACAGTTCTGCCATGAAAGGCGAGGTGATCTCCGCGTTCCCCTATGGCATGGAGACCACAGTCATGATCCGTTTCCTGGGTGCGGATATTCGCAGCGTTGTGTTCGGCAGCGTGGATTTTGCGCCGGGCCAACAGGTAGGCGTTACCGTCAAGGGCAGCAACGTCTGCTTCTTTGACCCGGAAACCGAGGAGCTGGAAGCCATCGGTGCCATGGAACTTAGGGATTAGGCCATAGAATGCAAAGGGCTGGTGCGGAAACAAATTTCTTTCCGTACCGGCCTTTTTTTCAAAGACCGCTTTCTTTCCTTAAAAAATATGCTATAATCAATTAGAAGAGGCCCTGAGACATCCGTTGGGGCTTCGGGAGAGTAGAAGAAATGGGGAGATACCTATGAGAACACAGTCTGTCACTGACCTGATTCAAGAGCGCAGAGATTCCCTATCCCCCACAGAGCAAAAAATCGCGGATTACATTTTAAAAAATACCTCTCAGGTCGTGCATTTTACGGTAAAGGACCTGGCCTCTGCCAGTGATGTCAGTGAGGCCACGGTGATCCGGATGTGCCAGCACATCGGCTTTTCCGGCTTCTGGCCTTTGCGGACGGCACTGACGGCAGAGGTTGCCAAGTACCAGCTGGAGGCAGAACGGAAAGCGGCCCCCGGCGGGGACGCGGCACTGGAAATTCTGGGCCAGTTTTCCACCATGATGGAAAACCTGAAGCGCAACCTCAATTATGACGAGGTGAACGCCGTGGTGGAGCTGATCAAGCAGTCGGATACTGTGCATCTGATCGCGGCGGGAAACACCACGCCTTTGATCGAGCATATGGGCTTCCGCCTGGGGCGGCTGGGCGTCCGCAATACGTTCAGCGGCGTGGATTCCTATTTTATGAATCAAATCAACCTGGCGGGAGAAAACGACCTGGTGCTGGCGGTGTCTCAATCCGGTGCTTCCAAGAGCGTCATCGACGGAGCCACACTGGCCAAGTCCAAAAATCTGAAAATCGCCGCCATCACGGCATACAAAAGCTCCGCATTGGCGGCACTTTCGGACCATGTGGTGATTTGCAAGGGCGATTACAGCCGCTTTGACATCTATGTGACCTACAATCACCTGGCGGAAATGGCGGCAATTGAGTTGATCGTTGCGCTTCTGGAACGCAGCGAGGCTGTACAAAAGCGGGCAGAGGAAATGAACACCCTGAATCTGGAAATCATTTCCGATGTAAAGCAGTAAACACCATTGCCCCTGAGGGGGCAGAAAGGAATGATGGCTTTATGAAACGTTCAGAAATCAACAAGGCCCTGCGGGAGTTGGAGGAGATGTGCCGGGAGTATCGGTGTTATCTGCCGCCGTTCTGCAATTTTACGCCGGAGCAGTGGAAGACCAAGGGCCATGAATATGACGAGGTGCGGGAGTGCTGCCTGGGCTGGGACATTACAGACTACGGCCAGGGAGATTTTGACAAGGTGGGCTTTTCCCTTATCACCATCCGCAACGGCAGCCAGACGTTGCGGGAGAAATACCCCAAGGTTTACGCAGAAAAGCTGCTGTTTCTGAAAGAGGGCCAGTATTCCCCCAATCATTTCCACTGGTACAAGACCGAGGACATCATCAACCGGGGCGGCGGAAATGTGCTGATCCGGGTGTACAATTCCCATGAGGATGAGTCCATTGACTACGAAAGCGACGTAACGGTCCATACCGATGGCAGGACCTACACCGTCCCCGCCGGGACCCAGATCCGGCTGACCCCTGGGGAGAGTATTTTCATCCAGCAGCGGCTCTACCATGATTTTGAGGTGGAGCCGGGTACCGGCAATGTACTGCTGGGAGAGGTGAGCCAGTGCAATGACGATGCCAAGGACAACCGCTTCAATCCCCCCATGGGCCGCTTCCCGGCGGTGGAGGAGGACGAAGCCCCCTACCGGCTGCTATGCACCGAGTATCCCCCCGCATTGGACTAAGGAAGCTCTGAATTTCTAAAAAACAGCCCCTGGGAAGTGACCGTTCTGGCCGCTTCCCAGGGGCTTTGTCATGTTATATCAGCACAATATCAGCACAGCTTCGCGCCGGCGGGGATGGCATCGGAGAGCATCACCAGGTTCAGCTTCTCTTCGCCGTTTTCCTTGTGGACGGCACTGAGCAGCATACCGGCGGACTCCCGGCCCATCATTTTCCGGGGAGGCAGGTTGGTAATGGCCACCAGGGTCTTGCCTACCAGTTCCTCGGGCTTGTAGAACTTGGCAATGCCGGAGAGGATCTGACGGTCCGTGCCGGTGCCGTCATCCAGAGTGAATTGCAGCAGCTTGTCGCTCTTTTTCACATTCTGGCAAGCCTTGACCTTGACGGCCCGCAGCTCGTTTTTGCAGAAGGTATCAAAGTCCACGTTCTCCTGGGTGTAAGGCTCGATTTCCATAGGAGGAACGGCGGGCTTGTTCAGCTCTTCCAGGGCTTCCAGTTCCTTTTCCATGTCGATTCGGGGGAACAGCGCGGGGCCAGCCAAAGTGGCGACTTCCCGGTCCAGGGTGCCGAAGACGTTCAGGGTCTCCCAAGTAAGGGTCGCGCCGCCCAGCCGCTTGGCGATTTCCGCGGCGGTATCCGGCATAAAGGGCTGCAACAGGCCCGCACAAATCCGTACCGTCTCCAGCAGGTTATACAGCACTCTTGCCAGCCGGGGCTTCTGGGCCTCGTCCTTGGCCAGCACCCAGGGGGCGTTTTCGTCAATGTATTTGTTGGCCCGGGAAATGACCTTAAAGACTTCACTCAGGGCGTTCTGGAATGCGTACTTTTCCATCTGCTCCTCATAACGGTCCCGGAGCGTGGAGACCATGGCCAAAAGCTCTGCGTCCTTTTCCGCGTCTTCCGTCTGCTGGGCGGGCAGACGCTCCCCAAAATACTTCTGGGCCATGGCCACGGTACGGCTTACCAGGTTGCCCAGGTCGTTGGCCAGATCTACGTTGATGGTGGAGATCAATGCCTCATTGGAGAAGTTTCCGTCAGAGCCAAAGGGGAACGTCCGCAGCAGGAAGAACCGCAGGGCGTCCACGCCGAAGCGTTGGGCCAGCACGTAGGGGTCCACCACGTTGCCCTTGGACTTGCTCATCTTGCCGCCGTCCAGCAGCAGCCAGCCGTGGCCGAATACTTTCTTGGGCAGGGGCAGATCCAGACTCATGAGCATGGCGGGCCAGATGATGGAGTGGAACCGGACGATCTCTTTGCCTACAAAGTGGACATCGGCGGGCCAGTATTTGTTCAGATCGTGATACCGGTCATTTTCAAAGCCCAGGGCGGTCATGTAGTTAAAGAGGGCATCGATCCACACATAGACCACATGGCCCGGGTCAAAGTCCACAGGCACGCCCCAGGTGAAGCTGGTCCGGGAAACGCACAGGTCTTCCAGGCCGGGCTTGATGAAGTTGTTGACCATTTCGTTGACCCGGCTCCGGGGTTCCAGGAAATCCGTGTTTTCCAGCAGATCCCGCACCCGGTCGGCATACTTGGAGAGCCGGAAGAAATAGGCTTCCTCCTCCGCGTCCTGAACCTCCCGGCCGCAGTCGGGGCATTTGCCGTCTACCAGCTGGCTTTCGGTCCAGAAGCTTTCACAGGGCTTGCAGTATTTGCCCTTGTAGGTCCCCTTGTAGATGTCGCCCTTGTCGTGCATCTTCTTGAAAATCTTCTGGATGGAGGCCACGTGATAGTCATCGGTGGTGCGGATGAACCGGTCATAGGAGATGTTCATCAGCTTCCACAGATCCAGCACGCCGCCGGGGCCTTCCACGATCTCGTCCACAAACTGCTGGGGGGTGACACCGGCTTCTTTGGCCTTGTCCTCGATTTTCTGGCCATGCTCATCGGTGCCTGTCAGGAACATGACGTCGCAGCCTTTCAGCCGCTTGTAGCGGGCCATGGCATCGGTGGCCACGGTGCAGTAGGTGTGGCCAATGTGCAGCTTGGCGGAGGGGTAGTAAATGGGGGTCGTAATGTAGAATTTTTCTTTGCATTGTTCGCACATAGTTGTTTCCTCCTCTTAAATATAGAAAGCCGCCCTCAGGAAAACCCAAGGGCGACAAAAATTGACGCGGTACCACCTTGATTTGCAGATGCTCTGCCTCATTGGCGCGATAACGGGCGCACCCGGATGGGCCTACCTATCGACCCAACGGCTCCGAGGCCATGTTCCGCCGTTCCATCCGCACCCCTTCTCACCAACTGGGGCTCTCTGACCGGTATCCGGGCGTACTCTCCTCTTCATTGCCAGTTTACCGTTTAATTATATGCACAAAATACCCCTTTTGTCAAGAAAAATCACAAATATTTCCGCTTAGAATGGCCACCGCCGCCGCGTCCACCGGGGCCTCCATGGCAATTTTTGCGGCAGCAGGCCCGGTGGTGAGCAATACGGCATCTCCCGGGGCCGCCCCTACCCGGTCTGCGGCCACCAGCGTCTCCCCAGGGGTCAGCACCAACAGAAAGGTCTGGCCCTGGAAACAGGGGGCGGTGCGGGATGTTTCAACAATGCGGACAACTTTTCCGATTTTCATAGGTTCCCTCCATTTTATTCCTTCAAAAACCTGGGTTTTACGTCCCTTTGGACAGGCTTAGCCCTCCCCGGTCACCTCCTCTAAAATACGGCGGATTTGAAAATCCTCCACTTCCAGAGGATTGGTTTTGCAGCAGGGGTCTTTTAAGACCGCGGCCACAATGTCCCCGGTCTGGGACCAAAGGCTTCCCGGGGAGATGCCCGCCTGAGAAAGGGTCCGGGGCAGCCCTAAATCCCGGCGCAGACGGGTAAGACCGCTTTTTAGATTCCGCACTGCCACAGCCTCACAGCTGCCCCCCAGACCGCCAAACCGGGAAAGCTGGGCATACCGGCTTCCGGCGGTCTGGGCGTTGCTGGCCACCACCGCCGGCAGCAGGATGGCTTTCAGCCGCCCCTGGGATACGGGGAACTTGGCCCCCAGGGCGTGGGCCATGGCATGGCACAGCCCCAACCCGGTGGGGCCATAGGCCATGCCCGCCAGGGTGGAAGCCAGAACCAGCCGGGCCCGGAGGGAAGCGTCTCCCCCAAAAAAGGCGGGCAGACAGGCGTAGGCCGTCCGAAAGGCCTCCCGGGCAAAAATGGAGGGGATGACCCCGGCATTTCTGGCGGTGTAGCTCTCTATGGCGCAGGAAAGCAGTTCAAAGCCCGCTTCCCCGATCCGGGCCGGGGGCTGCTGTAGGAGAAAATCTTCATCCAGAATGGCCAGGGCCGGTTGCAGCCGGGGGCTATTAAGCGTGTATCTGGTGTTCCCATGGGTCAGCGCCGCCTGGGCCGTGACCTGGGAGCCGGAGCCGAAGAACGTGGGGATGGCGGCAAAGGGAACATCCAGCCCGCCAAAGTACAGTGCCGCCTTGCCGCAGTCCAGGGCGTTGCCCCCGCCCAGGGCGGCAACCAGATCCGGCTGAAAGGACCGGCATTTTGCCGTGATCTCCGCCGCCAGGGTAGCGGTGGGTTCCGGGGGAACGGCGTCAAAAACCTCTGTTTTCCGGCTGCCCGCCGCTTCAACGACCTTTTGGGCCATGCCGTTTTCCGAAAAGCAGGGTTCCGTCACCAGAAAAAGCCGCTGTGCATCCAATTCCTTCAGGGCGGCAATGGAGCCGGAACCGATCACGATTCTGGTTCTGAACGCGAATTCTTCCATCCAACCACCGCCTTTACCCTTTCAGTATGGCCTTTTTCCCGGGAAGTATGCGGCTTTTTCGTTTGTTGCGGGAAATTCCCGGCGGCTCTCTTGCTTTCTTTCCCGGTATTTGGTATAATGAGCAAAATTATGGGTTTTTACGCATTTTTGCAATGCGGAAGGAGAAGCTATGTATCAGAAGTCTGGACTGCCCTGGACCAAGTATTGGGACTTTATCCTTTTGGATATGGCCTCCATGTTTTTATCCCTCATTGCGGCCTATTATGTCTATATTCCCACGGATTTTATGCTCACCGGCAGCCCGGAGTATCTGCTGCTGCTGTTCGGTATGCCGCTATTGGACTTTGTGGTCATCGTGCTGAACAGCACCATGGACGGGGTGCAGAAGCGGGGGCTTTTCGCGGAGTTCAGCAAAAGCGTTCAGAATACCGCCGTGGTCTTTGCCGTGGAGGCTCTGCTGTTCTTCGTGGTGAAAATGGGCGATTTCTACTCCCGGAAGAATTTCCTGTATTCCTGCTCCATTTACTTTGTGGTGAGCTTTGCCACCCGCTGCCTGTATAAGTGGTTCTATGTAAAGCATGTGGTTCCCAAAAACGGCGTTTCTCTGCTGGTGCTGGCGGCAAAAAAGGATTTGCCCATACTGGAAAAACGGGTCCGGGAGGGCCAGTACAGCACCTACCGGCTGGCGGGTGTGATCCTCACCGATGGCACCCAGAAAGACACGGAGCTTCCTGTAGCGGCTTCCTATGCCGATGCCGACAATTGGATCCGGAAAAACTGGGTGGACGAGGTGCTGATTCTGCTGCCCCCGGAGGAACAGGTGCTGAACCTTGCCAAAGCCGTGTCCTCCATGGGTATTACGGTACACCTGAACCTGGACTATCTGCAAAACCTCTTTGGCGGCAATAAAACCGTGGAAGAGCTGGGCGGCTACGATGTACTGACCGCTTTCCGCAACCGCATCGGCTTCGGTGCCGCCGCCATCAAGCGGGTGACGGACATTGCAGGCGGTCTGGTGGGCTGTGCCATTACGGCAGTTCTGACCATTTTTATTGGTCCGATCATTTATATTTCCTCTCCCGGCCCTATTTTCTACACCCAGGAGCGCATTGGCCGCAACGGCAAAATCTTCAAGATGTACAAGTTCCGCAGCATGGTCACCAACGCCGATGCCATCAAGCAGCAGTATATGAAAGAAAACCGGGTTTCCGGCGGCTTTATGTTCAAGCTGGACTGGGACCCCCGGATCATCGGCAACAAGGTCCTGCCTGACGGCACCAAGAAAACCGGCATCGGTGAATTTATCCGCAAAACCAGCCTGGATGAATTTCCCCAGTTTCTGAACGTGGTGAAAGGGGACATGAGCCTGGTAGGCACCCGGCCTCCCACGAAGGACGAGTGGGCCATTTATGAGGACCACCACCGGGCCAGAATGGCCATGCGTCCGGGCATTACCGGCATGTGGCAGGTTTCCGGCAGAAGCAACATTACGGATTTTGAAGAGATCGTCCGGCTGGACACCCAGTATATTGACCAGTGGTCCCTGGGCCTGGATTTGAAAATCCTGGTCAAAACCGTGCTGGTGGTATTAAAGCACGAGGGCAGCATGTAAGGGAGGCTCCTATGAACCCCAAAGTGAAAGCAAGGCTCAAGGGTATTCTGAACATTCTGTGGCACATGCCCCCTTGCAGCGATATTTATATGTTCCATCATGTGACGCTGCACCCGGCGGTGGAACGGAGCTGCTGCAAGCTGGATACCGCCGCCTTTGAAAAATTTTTAGACCGCCACGGACCCTATGCCCCTTTGGAGCAGGTGGCCCTGGACAAAAGCTATGGCGGTCTTTCGGCCATCACCTTTGACGATGGCTTGGAGGACACCTACACCCTGGCCTACCCCATTTTAAAGCAGCGGCAGATCCCCTTTACGGTGTTTGTGCTGAGCCATACGGTGGGGACACCTGGGTATCTCACCCGGCAGCAGCTGCTGGAATTGGCGGCGGACCCCCTGGTGACCGTTGGTGTCCACGGCTCCCGGCACCGCATTTTAACGCAGTGCAGCCCGGAAGAACAGGCTGAGGAGATTTTTAAAAGCAAGGAAGTTCTGGAAGCCCTGGTGGGAAAGCCCTGTGACCTCTTTGCCTACTCCCACGGCCAGTACAATGACACCGTTCGAAAGCTGACGGCCTACGCCGGCTACCGCATGGCCTTTGCCGTGGCGGGGCGACCCCTCAACCGGCACTTTGACCAAGGACCCTACGCCCTCCCCCGGGAATCCGTAGAGGAGGACACCCGGGCAATGTTTGGCCTGTAAAGAAAGAAGGACCCCTATGACAACCGTTTTGGCATTGTTTACCTGCTTCAACCGAAAAGAAAAGACCCGTCAGGCCATTGAGACCCTGGTATCGGGGAATCCGGCGGTGCAATTTTCCTTCCTGGTGGTGGATGACGGCAGCACCGACGGCACGGACCGGATGCTGGAAACCGGGAACTTTGGGGCGGACATCCGGGTGCTGAAAGGGGACGGAAGTCTGTTTTACTCCCGGGGCATGGGCCTGGGTATGGCTTCCCTGCTGGAAAGCCAACGCCAATATGATTATCTTCTGATGATGAATGACGATGTGGCCTTTTTCCCGGGGTGCATCCAGTCCATGGCAGAGCAGAGCAAGGCCAAGGGAAACGCGGTCATTGTAGGGGCCACCCGGGACCCGGCGGGGAATCTCAGCTACAGCGGCATTGTCTACGAAAAGGGCATTCACTACCGGTTTCAGATGCCTGGGGAAAAGACTCCCGCGGACACCATGAATGCCAACTGCGTCCTCATCCCCTATGACCTGTTCCGGAAAACCGGGGGCATGGACCCCCATTATCACCACTCCCTGGGGGATTTTGACTATGGCTTCGCCCTGGGTCGGGCCGGTGGAACGCTCTACGTGTCGGAAGACTACGTGGGCCTGTGCGCGGACAATCCCCCTACCGGCACCTGGCATGACAAAAGCCTTTCAAGAGGGGAACGGCTTCGGAAAAAGGAGCAAGTGAAAGGCGACCCGGTGGGACCCTGGTTTTATTATCTTAAAAAGCATTTTGGCCTTTTCACCGCGGTAAAGAGCAGTCTGACCCCTTATCTGCGGATATTGCTGGGCCTGTAAAGAGAGGATAACATGAAGAAACGGAATTCAGGAATGCCGGTAGGCTCCCATGCGCTGATCCTCATGGGCTATGACCTGGTGATGCTGGCCCTGGTATCGGTGCTGCTGCTGTTTTTCTATCCCAGTAGCTACTATCCCATTACCAGGGTGGAGGCTCTGCTGCATTTTCTTTTGGCGGCAGCCTGTATGCTCATGGCCCGGGCCTTGGGAAACTCCTATAACAACGTCTGGCGTTACGGCGGCAGCAACCTCTATGTCAATCTGATTTGCTGGGATGCCTTGGCCGGTGGCGTCTATTTTGTGCTGCAGCGGCTGCTGCCCCTGCGGGATGTGGAGTTTTTGCGGGCCGTGACCCTGTTCTCCCTGAACCTGTTGGGAGACATCCTCATGCGGCAAATCTACCAATATCTCTACGATGCCAACAGCCGGGGTTCCAAGGTGGCGGATGTGCTGCGGGTGGTGACCCGGAAGCTCACCGGTATCCGGGTGGAGCCGCTGGACAAGGCCCAGCAGGACCGGCGCATCAATATTGCCATCATCGGCGCGGGCCGGGTGGGTGCGGGTCTGGCCGCGGACCTGGCCAGCAACCCCCAGGCGGCCTATACCGCCCGGTTTTTTGTGGACATTGACCGGAATAAAATCGGACGCTCCATCAACGGCGTGCCGGTGTTCTCCGCCCAGGAGGCAGATGACCGGGTGTTCCGGGACTACCACATTCAAGAGGTGGTCTTCGCCATCCCCGGAGCCACGGCAGAACGGAAAAAGGAGCTGTATACCCGGTATCAGCAAACCGGCTGCAAGCTGAAAACCTATGACTACCCCACCACCCAGGCCGTAGGCGGCAAGCGGAGTCTGCGGGACTTTAACCCGGAGGAACTGCTGTTCCGTCAGGCCACGGAAATCCTCACCGAGGAGACCAAGGCCTACTACCGGGGCAAAACCGTGCTGATTTCCGGCGGCGGCGGCTCCATCGGCGGGGAACTGGGCCGCCAGATCGCCAAAATCGGACCCAAGCGGCTGGTGATCCTGGATGTGTACGAAAACAACGCCTACGATGTGCAGCAGGAACTCCTGATCAAGTACCCGGAGCTGGATTTGAAAGTGGAAATCGCCACCATTACAGACCGGGGAGAGCTGAACCGCATTTTTGAGCGGCACCGCCCGGATGTGGTGATCCACGCCGCCGCCCACAAGCACGTCCCCCTGATGGAAAACAACTGCTGTGAGGCCATTAAAAACAACGTCTTCGGCACCCGGAATCTGCTGGAAGCGGCAGAGTCCCACGGCTGCGGCAAATTTATCATGGTCAGCACCGATAAGGCCGTCAACCCCACCAACGTCATGGGGGCCACCAAGCGGATGTGCGAACTGGAGGTATTGGGCCACCGGGGCAACATGCGCTGCTCTGCCACCCGGTTTGGAAACGTATTGGGCAGCAACGGCAGTGTGATCCCTTTGTTCAAGCGGCAAATCCAGTACGGCGGCCCGGTGACCCTGACGGACAAACGGATCATCCGCTACTTTATGACCATCCCCGAGGCGGCCCAGCTGGTGCTGACCTCCGGTGCCTTTGCGGGCAACGGAGAACTGTTCGTGCTGGACATGGGTAAGCCCGTGCATATCCTGGAACTGGCAGAAAACATGATCCGTCTCAGCGGTTTTGAGCCTTATAAGGACATCGACATTGTGGAAACCGGTCTGCGGCCCGGAGAGAAGCTGTATGAAGAACTGCTGGTCAAATCCGAGGAACTGGATAAGACGGAAAACGACCAGATTTTCGTAGAACGGGACAAGCCCCTGGCCCCGGAAATCATCACACAAAAGCTGGCCCTCCTCTCAGAAGCCCTGGCCACCAACGATGACGAAATCTGCCGCCAGGCCCTGAAACAAGCGGTAGAAACATTCCACGACCCGGAAGAAGTCAACGCCAAGGCCGCCCAGGCCAAGGAAATGCAAGAAGTTCAATAAACACGCCGCCCCCGGTTTTCAACGTTCCACGAAACCGGGGGCGGCGGTGTTTCAAAGTGACACAGGCGGGAGGGGCAACGTAAAAATTGACAATTGACAATTGACAATGGACAATTATTCTTAGTTGACAGTTTACAGTTGACAGTTGACAGTTTTTAGGGGGACAGACGTGGCCCCTTTGCGGCGGAAGTTCCGATAAACCCGCCACCCCAAAGCATGGTACAAAAGCTTCCCCTCCGGGGAAGCTGGCAGGGCGCAGCCCTGACTGATGAGGGCGGTGGAGCCTTAAATGTTGCACAACCAGCGGGCGCAAAGGTATCACGCACCGTAGGGGCGGCAACCTGCCGCCAGCCAGCCCCGCCAGGGGCTGGCCCCGTTGCAAATTCAACCTGTGCGGTTGAATGGTACCACCCCATATACGGAACAATGTAGCGGCGGCAATCTGCCGCCATCCAGCCCCGGCGAGGGGCTGGCCCCGTGGCAAATATAACCCGTTAGGCCCAACGGAACCACCTCCCGACATGTCATTCCGAGCGTAGTGAATGTGGTATAATGATTTTGGACAACTCATCAAATGACAAAAAGGAGAGAAACGAGATGCCCAAAGGTGAAAG
>CAKTQE010000008.1 GCA_934593275.1 uncultured Oscillospiraceae bacterium
AAGACATGAACGCCCTCCTGAACCAGAAATAAAGCGAGGATTCCGCCACTCAAAGCACTTCCCCACACAAAGACACAACCCGGCAAGTATCAAAACCTTGCCGGGCTTGTCCTTTATTCTATAAGCAACGCATTCCAGTAAATTTTCGCAGTCCGATTTCCACACACAGACACCGCGCTTCCATCTGTCCGCCACAGAAAGTTTCCCCACGTATCATCTGTTTTTCATCACATGGGTCTGATAGGGTCTGTTTCCCGGCGGTAGGATGCAGTACGATGGTACGGGCCAATTGCAAAGCAGCAGCACGTATGATATGATGGAGCCACAGAATGTGGTCTATTAATTCTTTCGGCCAGTTGCGCCGCAACGATAAAATCTCGGGTAGAATTCCGATTCTACAGTTCAGGAGGCTTCACAATGGACAGCGAAAAAAGCGGACAGGCGCAAGAATTTCAGGTGGAAACCTACTATTCAAAATCCGCCAATATTCACCACGGCAGGATCACGGCCATGGAGCATTTAGAGAACGTTCAAAATCTTTCCCACGTCTTTGGTGCTGACGTTGGTATGCCAAACAGTGCAGCACTTGCAGGGCTGTTCCACGATTTTGGAAAGTACAGTCCCGCTTTTCAGGGCGTTTTGGATGGTACGGTGCAGCATGTGGACCACGCTTTTGCCGGGGCTGTGATGTTATTTCTGAAAGCCAAAAAAAGCAATGCTTTGCTGAAAAAATACACCCCGGTTATAGAAGCAGTCCAAGGACACCATGATGGGTTGCGGTCTTTGGATGAGTTGGAAGAAGATTTGAAAGATGCCTATCTGGATGAGCGATTTGACCGGTGTCCCAGCGGCAAGGCTCCCTCCCTGTGCGGAGAAAGGGCTTTTCATTGTGCCTGGGATGCTTTCAGAAAGGATTTCCCGGATTTTACTTTTCCGGAAGTCGAAAACCGTGAGGTTTCGCCTTTAGACCCCATCGCCAACATGTTGGATACCCGGATGCTGTTTTCCTGTTTGGTGGATGCGGACTACAGCATTTCCGCCTCAGACGATGACCCTTCCTATCTGCAAGAGAACAGCCGCCCACCGCTGGATGCGGCGCAAATGCTTCAAAATCTGGAAAACCACTGCCAGGAATTGCGGAAGAATTCCACAGCAGATGCCGCACTGAACCAGATCCGGAATCAGGTTTACGAGGAATGCGGCAATGCTGGCTCTTTGCCCATGGGGTTATTCACGCTGACAGCTCCCACCGGCGTGGGCAAAACCCTGTCCATGCTGCATTTTGCGCTACAGCACTGCAAAACCCACGCTTTGAAGCGAATCATCATTGCACTCCCGTTCCTGACGCTGGCAGAGCAAACAGAGCGGGAGTATCGAAAGATTTTCCCGGAAGTCCTTGTGGATCACAGCCAGAGTCATTTACCGGAAGAAATTCGGGAACTTGCGGCCCGCTGGGATGCCCCTGTGATCATCACCACCTCTGTCCGCCTGTTTGAGAGTCTGTTTTCCGACAACCCAAGAGATTGCCGGAAGCTGCATAACCTGGCAGGGAGTGTGATTTTATTTGATGAAGCCCAGAGTCTACCGGCGGAACTGGCTGGTGCAACGGTACAGGCCATTCAGGCCCTGTGCAAAAAATATCACTGCTCCATGGTCTTTTCCACCGCAACCCAGCCGGATTTTGGTTCCGTAAACGGTATTACCTGGAAGCCCACAGAAATTCTCCCTCAAAACGAAGAATTGTTTCAAAAAATGCGCCGGGTTCAGACCTGTTGGCGCAAGGAGCTGCCCCTTTCCTTTGTTGCCCAGGAGCTGTCCGCAGAAACCAACGGCTGCTGCATCGTAAATCTGCGCCGTCACGCCAGGAAGCTTTTTGAGTTGCTAAAAAAGCAAAACAGTACAACAGGCGGACTGTTTCTGCTGACCACAGACTTATGCCCTGCCCACCGTCTTGCGGTGGTGGAAGAAATCAAAGGCCGTCAAAAGCAAGGACTTCCCTGCCTGGTGGTTGCCACCCAATGTATTGAAGCGGGTGTAGACCTGGATTTTGATGTGATGTATCGGGTGCTTGGCCCCATGGAATCCATCATTCAGGCCGCAGGGCGGTGCAATCGAAACGGCAGGCTGCCCGAGGGTGGCCGTGTTGTGGTTTTCGAACCGCAGGAGGAGGGCCGACTTTATCCCGGCGATAGCTATGGTCGAGCTGCGGGCATTGTAAAAAATCTCTGGGCAGAAAGCCGCCAGCCGGACCTCAGCAATTTACAGGACGTTGCGCAATACTACCACCGTTTCTTTACACAGAGTCAGCAGAACCCCAGGTTGGCCGCAGCCCTGCAACAGAAAGACTATCCCCAGACCGCAAAAGAATACCGCCTGATCAAAGAGAATGGCGTTCGGCTGATCGTCCCCTGGCAAGGCAAGCAGAAACTTTTTGAGCAAATCCGGAAAGCCGCCGAAGATGGGGCCATCCAATCTGCCCATCTCCATGAAGCCGCCCCTATCACGATTTCCTGTTTTAACGAAGATGATGTCCGGGCTTGTGCCACGCCGCTCACCATACGAAAAGGGCGGGACATCACTGAAACAGGGTATTTTATCCTGAATACCGGCTTTGAATCCCGTTATGACCCGGTGATGGGGTTTCTCCCCAATGACAGTATGCACGAAAATCTCCAGGCATGATTGTTAATAGTGCCGAATATCTCAAAATGCGCCACACACATGTTGACAGTAGCTGCTCTTCTTTTTATAATTAACTTGACACCAAGTTTTTGGTGAGAATTGAAAAAAGTTTATTATTGTGTGGGTCCCCAGAAATGGGGTATACACGAAAATGGAGGTGAACACAAAATGAAAGGCGAAATTTGTATAGAGGTCTGGGGCGACTTTGCCTGCTTCTCTCCCCCCTACGCAAAAGTGGAACGGCTGACCTATCCCGTCCCCACGCCGTCCGCAATGCGAGGACTTTTGTCCTCTATTTATGCGAAGCCGTCGGAGTTCGTGTGGTTGGTCACAAAAATTGAAGTGCTGAACCCAATTCGCTACATGAACTTCATGCGCAATGAAATAATTTCAACCATTAGTATTAAAAGTAAAATCGAAGATAGTATCATCATTGTCGATGATGTCAAAGAAGATGATGCCTCGAAACCAAAATACCGCACCCAGCGGCAAACCCAGGTGTTGAAAGACGTGCGCTACCGGATCACGGCCCGGATCTGTCCCCGAAAAGAATTTACCGGCACTCTGGAACAGCTTCACTGCCAGGCCCTCCGGCGTATCCGGGGCGGCAAAACATTTATGCAGCCAAGCCTTGGTATGCGGGAATTTGTATGCTACTTTGAGGAAAGCGATGGCAGCCGCCCGCCGATCGATGTCAGCATGGATCTGGGATTGATGGTCTACGATGTCTTTGACCTGCACGATTATTCCGTGGGAGCCAAGGCCAAGCCCAGTCTTTCCCTGTATCATGCCGTAATGGAACACGGGGTCATTCACGTACCGGATTATGACAGTGAAGAAGTTCTGAAAGGGGGATTCCAATGCTGAAAGCACTGTATGACTATGGTATCCGCAATGGGGTCTCGATTCCTCCCGGCTTTGTTAGCAAACCGATTTCTGCATATATTTCCCTGTCGTCTGCCGGTGAATTTTTAGGTATTGAACAGTACAATCATGAAGTACAGCTTTGCCCGGATGTTGGCTCACTAAACCGCACCATGGCGCAGCCAATTGTGGACAAGGTATCCAATGTCCTGTCACCCGATGGCAAAAAGGCCGAATCTTTCCGTACATTCTTGGAGGACTGTGCCAAAACCGTTCCGGAACTGGGTCTGTGTTTATCCGCTCTGCAAACGGAATCTACCCTCCGCGCAATTTGTGATGCTGTCAATTTACGCAAGCTGAAAAAGAACCAGCTGATTTCTTTTAAGGTAGACGGAATTCCTGTTGTATCCAATAAAGCCGTCATTCCCTGGTGGACGGAATACCGCAAACAATTCAAGCCGCCAACTTCCCAGGGAACCTATTGCCTGATTTCCGGTGAACAAACCGCACCTCTTTCAACACTCCCCGCCTTAAAAGGGCTGAGTGCTGTCGGCGGACAAGGGGATACCCCCTTATTCTGTTTCGACAAACCCGCTTTTCAGTCCTACGGCCTTAAAAAGTCCGCCAACGCTCCGGTTTCCGAGGAAGCTTTCACCGTGGTAAAAGATGCGCTGAATGATCTGATTGCCGGGTCTCCCGCCATGTACCGCAGGGAGAAAAACAGGGATTTTAACCCCGTTGCTCCCATCTTTGCCGGTATGAAGTTCCTGCACTGGTACGACTGCCAGTTGGAGCCAGAGGAGGACCTGATTCACTGTGCTTTCAGCGGTTTTGAGGAGGACGAGGAAGATGAGGAGGAGGAAGCTTCCCCCTCCTCTCAGGATGACCCGGCACAAAACCAGCAAAAAGCTCAGCAGGAGCGGCGCAAGGCTGACCGACTCTTTGAAGAAATCGGCTCCGGTGTCCAGGCTCCCATCCTCAAAAGCAACTACTACATTTTATTGATTTCCGGCAACAATGGCCGCGCCATGGTCCGTCGCTATGAACACGGAAGCTACGAAACGTTGCGCACAAACCTGGACCAGTGGAACGAGGACATTGCCCTGAGTGACCGTCTTGGAACCGGAACGGTTCGCAGCCACAAGCTTGCATACCGGCTTCAACGTCTGGTAAAAGATCAGAAAAGCACCGGAAGCAAGCTCTTTGAGCAGATGAAAAAGGAACTGGCAGGTGTTACCCCCTCCATCGTCACGGCGATTCTGAACGGGACGCCCCTCCCGGGCACCGTGGCGATCCGCGCCCTGGCCTATATCCGTTCCCGGCTGCTGAAGCCCGATGAAAACGCAAAATTTCCCTATCTTCCAGATGACGTGGCCTGTCAGTGGCTCAAAGCCTGGCTGGTCCGAAAAAGCAGAATGAAAAAGGAGGCTGTCTTATCCATGAATTATGACTGTACATTTCCCAATGCTGCCTACCATTGCGGTGCGCTGATGGCCGTGTATGCCGATTTGCAGCGAGCGGCCATGGGCGACCTCAATGCAACCCTCGTTCAGCGGTTTTATGCCTCTGCCAGCCGTACACCCACGCTGGTATTGGGAACCCTGGAACGGATGGGGGAAATATACCTCTCCCAACTGCAAAAGGATAGAAAAACTTATGAGCAGTGGCTCAACGAAGTCTATTCTTTCTTTGGAAACGATGACTCCCGTCAACTGCCCGCCGCCTTGAATCTGGAAGATCAAAGTTACTTTGCCCTGGGCTATCGCCAGATGTGTACCAGAATAATTGCTGAAAAAAAAGCCGCCCAGGCCGCAAAAAAGGAGGAACTCTAAATGGCTGTCATTCAGAACCGATACGAATTTCTTTACTATGTTTCCTGCACCAACGGAAATCCCAACGGCGATCCAGACATGGGCAACACGCCCCGTCTGGACCCGGAGACCATGCAGGGCTATATCTCAGATGTGGCCACCAAACGCCGTATCCGCAATTATGTTCAGACCGCCTACGGTGATGAGCCGGGTATGAACATCATCATCCAGCAGAGTACCAACATCAATCGCCACATTGCCGCCGCCAAAAGAGCCGCCGGTGTGGAGGAATGTGCCAAAAACAAGAACGCCGTCTACGCAGGGCGGAAAAAAGCCTGTGAACTGTTCTACGATGTGCGCACCTTTGGTGCCGTCATGTCCACCGGCCCCAACGCCGGACAGGTTCGTGGTCCTGTCCAGATTGCTTTCGGCAAGAGTCTGGATCCCGTGCTTCCCTTGGATATTTCCATTACCCGCATGGCTATAGCAGACAGCATTGATAACGGCACGCTGGAGCAATATGAGAAAATGGAGCAGGAAACAGCCGAGGACACACTGCGTACCATGGGCCGCAAGCAGATGATCCCCTTTGGACTGTATGAGGTTCGAGGATTTATCAGTGCCAATCTGGCAGCCGAGACCGGTTTTGATGACCAGGATCTGGACATCCTTTTTGAATCCATTCTCAATATGTACGAACACGACCACAGTGCCAGCAAAGGTGAAATGGCCGTTGTATCCCCTCTGATCCTCTTTAAGCATGTGGGAACCGATACCAACGCCGCGCAGCGGGTAAAACAGGCCAAGCTGGGCTGCGCCCCTGCCCACAAACTGTTTGACCTTGTAAAGGTTCAGAAGAAAGAAGATGTACGTATTCCCAGACATTACCGGGACTATAAGGCCACTGTAGCCCTCCAAAAGGTTCCCGCCGGTGTGGAAATTGGGTTCAAATCCGATGCTTTCAGCCCCATTGTCTGGGGTGCCCTGCCCGAAACAGAAGATTGGTTTGAAAACGCCAATGGATGAGCAGGAGTATCTTCCCCTGTCCTGGCTATCTCAGGTCTGTTACTGTCCTCGCCGAGCCGCTCTTCTGCTGAATGAGCGGCTCTGGGAGGAAAGCAGCGACACCGCCAAGGGCCGCTCGGAGCATCAGCGTGTTCACACACAGCGGGTAGAAAAGCGTGGCAACTCCTTAAAGCTGTATGAGTTCACGGTTTTTTCAGACCGCCTGGCTCTTTTGGGAAAATGTGACTGCATTGAGGCAATCCGTGATGACAACGGATGCCGTATTCCATCGGCAGAGTTTCCTGTGCGTCTTTATCCGGTTGAGTATAAGCACGGTACTGTTCGTGACGAAGAAGAATACCAAATTCAGCTCTGCGCGCAAGCACTTTGTCTGGAAGAAATGTTCGCTACCAAAATACCGGAAGGTGCATTGTTCTTTATCTCCTCTCACCGCAGAGTCCCAATCGTACTGGACGAGTCGCTTCGAACACGTACCAAAGAATTGGCCGCCGCTCTTTGGGAAATTCGCCACAGCCTAGATGTTCCGACAGTGCAGTATTCCGCTAAATGTCGGCGTTGCTCTCTTCGGGAATTGTGTATGCCACGTGTAAAAACGTCTGCGCAAAAATATCTGCTTCAACTAAAGGCAGAAGCACTTGGAGTGATCAAGGAGGACAGCAGATGAAAAAGCTGCTCAATACCCTGTATGTTCTAACACCCGAAAGCTACCTGTTTTGTCGCAATGAGAACATTTGCATCCGAATTGGAGATAGCGAGAAACTATGCGTTCCCGCACTGACGATTGATTCCATTGTGTGCTTCGGAAAAATGACAGTATCCACCCCACTTCTCCAATACTGCGGCGAACACGGGATCAGTGTGACCTTTGTAAGTGAGACTGGGCGGTTCATGGGGCGGTTTTGCGGTCCTGTCAGCGGAAATGTTCTTCTTCGCAAGCAGCAATATGAATCTATGCAGGATACAGTCTTTTGCGAACAAATCGTCCAGACGATTCTCCTTGCAAAATTTCGAAACAGCAAACTGGTGCTGATGCGTGCCGCCCGCTCCGCTAAAACCGAAGCTGCGCAGTCTGATTTGTCAGAGGGTGTCTCCCAACTCAGTCAGGCTGTTGAACATCTGCTACAGTGCAAAGATGTAGATTCCATGCGCGGCATAGAGGGTGCTGCGGCAACCGTCTATTTTTCCCGGTTTGACCACATCCTTTCCGGTAATCCAGGAGGTTTTCAGTTTGAGTCCCGCAGCCGTCGTCCGCCACGCAATGAGGTCAATGCGGCACTGTCCTTCACCTACATGCTTCTGACCAGCCTGGTTCAGTCTGCCATGGAAACCGTTGGACTCGACCCAGCCGCAGGATACCTTCACACACTCCGCCCGGGCCGTGCTTCCTTTGCGTTGGATTTGATGGAGGAACTGCGCGCACCGCTGTGTGACCGCTTTGTAGTATCTCTTTTCAAAAAAGGACAACTGACTGCTTCTGATTTTGAAAAGGATGAAGAGGCCGTTTTCTTGAATGAACACGGGCGAAGAACTCTTCTTTCCAGCTGGCAAAAAAGGAAGCAGGAAGAGGTCATCCATCCCTTTCTGGGAGAAAAGGTTCAAATTGGAATGATTCCCTATGTACAGTCTATGCTTTTCGCAAGGGTTCTGCGTGGAGACCTGGATGCCTACCCGCCTTTTGTCTGGAGGTGATCATTCATGATGTTGGTCGTTGCATACGATGTAGATACAACAGATAAAGCTGGTGCCAAGCGTCTGCGAAAAGTCGCTCAACTTTGTGAGAGATACGGTTGCCGGGTACAAAACTCCGTATTTGAAGTCTTGGTCGATCCCGCACAGTTGGTAGCCCTAAAAGCGGGCCTGGAAAAAATCATCTGTACGGATACAGACTCCATCCGCATCTATCGTTTGGGCAGTAACTACAAACCTCGGATAGAGGTCATTGGCCGCACCAATCCCATTGAAACCGGCGAACCTCTTTTGCTCTAGCGGGCTGTGCGCCGACCATCCCCATACAGATTTCCCCGGGAGATCGGCGCACATATTTCCGCAGATATTAGCGACTCATGTATGAAAATTGAGAGGGATTTTTCTTTTCTTTTTCCATATGTGATATAGAATACAGCTGATTAAACAAAAACCATATGGATTTTTTGTCAATCATTGCTGTCGCCCCTCTCGCAGGGGCGAGAATTGAAATTTTTACCTGCCCCAAGTGGCTGGGGGCGGATGCGTCGCCCCTCTCGCAGGGGCGAGAATTGAAATAAAGTGTTATTCAGGCGGTTTACCAGGAATTTGGTCGCCCCTCTCGCAGGGGCGAGAATTGAAATGCGCAGGCCTAAAAACCCAGGAGCGCAAGAAAAGTCGCCCCTCTCGCAGGGGCGAGAATTGAAATCTGAACGACACGGGAGAATATGCCAACATTGACAGGTCGCCCCTCTCGCAGGGGCGAGAATTGAAATGCCTTTAACTTGCTTTTGGAAAAAGGGCTTTTCTTGTCGCCCCTCTCGCAGGGGCGAGAATTGAAATATGGACGCTACTGCGTCCTCCAACTTTTTGATTGGTCGCCCCTCTCGCAGGGGCGAGAATTGAAATACTGACCCGACCACCGCCGGAATGAAGGACAGCAGGTCGCCCCTCTCGCAGGGGCGAGAATTGAAATAACCACGCCCAGCACGTTTCGCAGCTCTCGCTTGGTCGCCCCTCTCGCAGGGGCGAGAATTGAAATATTGGACATTGCAGAGCGGAAGCCGCAAAGAAACTGTCGCCCCTCTCGCAGGGGCGAGAATTGAAATGTTTTAGGGGAACCGGAAATGAGCGTATTGGAGGTCGCCCCTCTCGCAGGGGCGAGAATTGAAATAAAATCGTAAAACTCCCATATGCCGTCTTGCGAAAGTCGCCCCTCTCGCAGGGGCGAGAATTGAAATTGGGCTGCGGCAAACGGTAGCGGCCACTGGCGTTGTCGCCCCTCTCGCAGGGGCGAGAATTGAAATGTGTCGATAAAGTCGTTACTGGCGTTTCCTGCCGTCGCCCCTCTCGCAGGGGCGGGAATTGAAAAAACTGGGTCCCGCAATTCTGCGAGACCCAGCTTTTTTTCTTCGTGACATTGGACTTATCGACTGTCCCCAACATTTATAGAATCTATTGAACCCTACGCCTGTGGCAAAACGATTTTCTGCACCTGATAATTCCCCATCAATCGTCAAACCCGCAAAACTGATTTCCTGCCCGAACTGCCGCTTGCCGCAGTTGCCGGGGAGGATTACCAGACGCAGGACGGGCAAAAAAGAAGCATTGACCTTGCCGGGCTTGTCTTAAAACAGGCTGGACTGCCCGTTAATGGGTTTGTGTTTTTCTTGTTCCATCAGTTCTTTTAATTCTGCATTGCTATATCCCCGATTGGAATACTTGAGTGTATTGTTGTTCAAATCCAGAAACAGCTGTCCAAATTCTCCATTATTCCACTTTTTGCTGTCTGTTATTTGGAGTTCGTCATAATACTCCAGGACGTTTTTCAGGGGGCAATCCTGGGCAATCAGCCGCTGCAATTGTGCGCAGTAGTCCTCTGCGTCATCCTGCGACAAATTGGCTGCTTCACGCAGGTATTTTATTGTTGCGTTTTTCTGCGGTGAGTATGGGAAATATGTTTCATCCGCATACCAAAGGAATTCCGCTTTCGGGAGCCGCTTCAACGGCTTTCCTTTTTGCTGACGGGCCAATCTCCGGATGCTCTGCTCCGGGTCTTCGTACAGTAGGTCCAGGTTTACCACCTGACAGCAATGCGCCACGTGCTTTTCGTCAAACTTCACATCCGGCACGTCCACAATTTCAAAGTTGTCGCTCTCCAAGGTATCCGCATGGATCGCCATCAACACCAGCATAAACTGCGATTCCTCCATGGGTGGATTCTGACTGTTGTAAAGCTGGAGCAATTCTTCAATGACGAGCAGACCGTATAAGGATGCCGCCGCGTTCAAATACATTCGAATTTCATCCACCCGCTCCCGCTTCACCGGGAGACTTTTGTACAGTGCCTCCCGTTTTTCATCGGAAAGAGGCGTCCACACCTCGCCGTAGCCCTCATCGTCTTCATCGTCCTCCTCATCCTCCCAGTCCGGGTACTGCTCCGGTGCCTCTCCCACAGAGCGGATCACCCCTGGAATATCCGTTTTCTCCTCCAATATCCGCAGCACTTTGCACTGAAACCGCCACTCGTCTCCAAAATCGAAGAGGAATTTGAATTTGTCCCCTTTTTCCAGCTGCAACTGCCGGAGCGTGACCCCACTTGAAAGCCGATTTTCCCCGTCCATATTATGAGAATAATAGGCTAACACGCTGCTCCAATACCGGTCATCCATAAAGAACGCATGGGCATGACCATCGTCAAAATCAAAGGCATTTAAAATCACTTCATGGAGCCTGTCAAGCGTTTCCTTTTCTCCAATGCGAATATGCCGATAGCACCCTGTCCCCAGGGAGACACTGATCACATAGCTTTTCATAAGGGAACCCCTTTCTTTTTTGTTTCATATTATCATGGTTTTGTTGGGGATGCAAGAAAGATTCTGGCTGGAGGTTGTATTCGGTACGTGGCGGGCGGCAATGTGCCGCCCGCCACGGTTCGGTATACGCTGTCTTGGTGCATGGGGCCGTGTTTTCTGAGCTTAGTTCCAGCCGGGGCGTTGGTGGCGGTCGCCCAGGGTTTCCAGTTCTTCTTCGGCACCGGGGCCTACGCAGCCTACCAGCATGTAGCGTTTTTTAAAGGGGTCATAGACATAGTGGTGCATCAGGTGGAAATTGTTGATCATGCCGGTACTGGCCACGTGGATGCGGGGGCCGGTGCAGCGGTGGACGGTATCACCGATGGACACATGGTCGTCATCCACATAGGTCACGGGCAAATCCTGGGCAATCAGATCCTGCACCTGCTTTTCCAGGGCATACAAGTCGATTTCCGGACGCACATCGTCAAAATAAATCACAAAGCCGTGGCGCACATCGTCATGGCCGCAGCGGGCCATTTCTGCCTTGGGCAGACACATTTCCACCAGGTCCTCGGCGGTGTGGGCCATGAGTCGGAAAGGCAGACTTTTATAGACCTCTGTTTTGAGTTCCTCCGGTTCCGGGCCAAAAATATTGGGCCGGGAGATGAGGATGGTCTCTCCCACGCCGATGAGCAAGTTGGCATTGGCCCCCAGCAGGGGATAAATCAAGTCAAAATGCTCTACCACCACCCGTTTGTTGTTATTCAGGGCTTCCCGGATGGCATCGGCCAGGTCCGGCATCTGGGTAAAGCCGTTTTCAAAACGGATGTCCAGGTGATAGGTATGGGGGGAGAAAAAGGCGAAGCCCCGGTTCTGGTTCAGAATGGGCAGGGGGCGCACATTGACGCCGTTGTCGTCATTGGTCAGCTCCAACCCGGGAAACATGCCCCGGATCAAGGCACTCTTGCCGGAACCGGCATCTCCGATCAGGCCAATGAGCCGGTCAGTGGGGCTTAAATACTGCTGGGCGATCTTCTGCCCCAGGATATACATACGGTTGTGGCCACGGGGGGCAAAGTAAGTGGTCAGGATGTGATTGGTGTTGCAGGTTTCCATAGGGTTGCCTCCTTTATTTCAATGCGTGTTTTATTATGGAAACTCTGAATAAATCGTCTGCGGCTGAGCGGCGAATCTTTTGCCCCCAAGCTGCGGTTTGAAAAATGGGAAATACATACAGTATTACCTCATTTTCCAAACCTTGCCTGGAACCAAAATCTTTCGCCGTCAGCTCTTGCCGATTTATTCAGAGCTTCCTTATATAATTGTAGGTACTCTCCGGTACCAGGTTCCGGATGTCCTCCCCTGCCATGAGACGCGCCCGGACCGCGCTGGCACTGATGGGGGTATCCCCCAGGCAGCGTCGGGGAATAATGTGGGTCTGCACCCCAGCCTCCGGCAGCATCCGGCACAGGGCCTCGTTGTAGCTTCTTGTCATGGGCGACAGGGGTTCCTCCCCCAGAAAGCGGTGGCCGATGGAGAAATGGGGTACAAAATACCGGGTAAACACCGCAATGTCCAGGGCGCAGTGGACGCTCTGGGCCTGGTCCCGGTTTTTCAGAAAATAGGTGGGAAAGGTTGCGGAGGAAATCAGATAAGGCCCTGTAGGCAGCACCGTCACGCTTTTTAGATGGGCCGTCCCCGCCCGGACCATGGCAAGGCGGTCCTGATGGCTGAAATGCCCCTGGTCCTCCGATAGGACAAAGACATACAGATGGTCGCATTGCCCCGCGGCAGTTTCCACAAGATACTGGTGGCCCAGAGTAAAGGGGTCGCAGTTCATAACGGTAGCACCGATTTCCCCCTGGACCGCCGCCACGGGAAGCGTCTCCAGAAAGGAGCGGATGCCGTCACGGACATTTTCCATCAGCAGCACATCCTTGGTTTTTACCACCGGATAGAAGAACAGGCCCCGGAACAGATGTTCATTTCCGGGCTTTGTATAGAGGAACAGATGCCGGTATCCCGCCCGGAACGCGTTTTCCCGCAGGGCGGTCACCAGGGTCGCCGTCAGGTCCTCGCCCTGGTGCATGGGGTCTACCGCAATGCACTTGAGCAGATTCCCCTTTCGGGAGCCGGCAGCCAGCAGCTCCCCCTCTTCTAAAAGCAGCACCGTCCATTCGCTGTCCTCATCCGCCGCCAAATTGGTTCTGGACATTAAAGACTGCCATAAAGCCCGGTTTTTTCCCTGCAAACGGTCTACAATACAGATCTCCATAGAAAAAGATTGCCTTTCCAACTGATGTTTGGTTCAATTATACAATATTTCTATTCCACATGCAAATATTTTTTCAAAAATGATTGCATTCTCGTCAATTGTATTATACAATAGAGGCATATTGTGATAGAATCTTTAACAGAGGAGGCAATCAAATGGCAAACATTCTCAAAGCCGCATCTGCCGGTACCATGGAGTCCAGCGATGCGTACGTGGAAATCGAACCCGGTGACAACGGGCTTCAGATCCACGTGGAATCTGTCGTAGAGCGACAGTTCGGAGCGGCAATTGAAGTCGCCGTGCAGGACGTGCTGCGGGAGCAGCAGGTGGAACAGGCCATCGTGCGGGTGGCAGACCGGGGCGCGCTGGACTGTGTTCTGCGGGCGCGGGTCGAAACCGCGATTCTTCGGGCTAAGGAGGCGGAATAATGCGCAGAAGTATGCTTTTTTTACCGGGCAACAACCCCAACATGCTGATCAACAGCGGCAGTCTGGGGGCAGACGCGGTGATTTTCGACTTGGAGGACGCCGTTAGCCCTGACCAGAAGGATGCCGCCCGCATTCTGGTGCGGAACACCCTGAAATACATGGATTTAAAGAGCTGTGAGCGGATCGTCCGTATCAACTCCATTGATACCCCTTACTGGAAAAAGGACATCGACACCGTGGCCCCCTTTGCCCCGGAACTGATTCTGCTGCCCAAAACCGGCACCGCAGAAGATGTACGCACCGCCTGTGCCTACATCACCCAGGTGGAGCAGCGGCTGGGTCTCAAAGAAAACACCATCGGGCTGATGCCCCTGATTGAAACGGCACTGGGCGTGGAAAATGCCTTTGCCATCGCTTCCGCTGACCCCCGGGTCCAGGCCCTGTTCCTGGGCGCGGAGGACCTGACCGCGGATTTACAGTGCAAGCGCACCAAAGAGGGCCAGGAAATCGCCTATGCCCGCAGCCGTCTGGTGACCGCCGCCCGGGCCGCCGGTGTGGACGTTTATGACACCCCCTTTACCGATGTCAACGACGACGAGGGCATTGAGGTGGATACCGCCTACGCCAAGGCCCTGGGCTTCACCGGCAAATCCTCCATCTCCCCCCGGCATGTGGAGGTCATCAACCGGGTATTCAGCCCCACGTTTGCCGAAATCGAATACGCACACGAAGTGATGGAAGTCATCGCCCAGGCCAAGGCCCAGGGCAAGGGTGCCATTGCCCTCCACGGCAAAATGGTAGACGCGCCCATTGTCGCCCGGGCGAAGCGGACCTTGCAGATGGCTGCCGCCCTTGGATTGGAGGCTGCTCAATGAACAAACTGGTCAAATCGATTCGGGAGGCCATTGAACTTTCCGGTCTGAAAGACGGCATGACCGTTTCTTTCCATCATCATCTCCGCAACGGCGACTATGTGTTGAACATGGTGCTGGAGCAGATCGCGGAACTGGGCATCAAGGACATCAAGGTCAACGCCAGCTCCCTGTTTGATATTCACACCCCCCTGCTGGGTCACATTGAAAACCACGTAGTCACCGGCCTTTCCGCCGACTATATTTCTGCCGGTGTAGGCAAGCCCATTTCCCAGGGCATTATGGAAAATCCTGTGGAATTCCGGACCCACGGTGGCCGCCCCTACGACATCGCCCGGGGCGCGACCCCCATTGACGTGGCCTTTATCGCCGCCCCCACCGCCGATCCCATGGGCAACTGCTCCGGCAAGTATGGCAAGTCTGCCTGCGGCAGCCTGGGCTATGCCTTTGCCGATGCCATGTTCGCCAAAAAGGTAGTCGTCATTACCGATAATCTGGTACCCTATCCCATGCTGGACTGGTCCATCCCTCAGGAATATGTGGACTATGTGGTACAGGTCGAGGCCATCGGCAACCCCCGGGGCATTGTCTCCGGCACCACCAAAATCACCCGGGACCCTGTAGGCCTGGTCATGGCTTCCTACGCCGCCAAGGTCATTGAGGCTTCCGGCCTTTTGAAGGACGGCTTCTGCTTCCAGACCGGTGCCGGTGGTGCCTCCCTGGCGGCGGCCAAGTTCCTGAAAGATATTATGCTGCGCAAGAAGATCCAGGGCGGCGTTGCTCTGGGCGGCATCACCAGCTATCTGGTTCAGATGCTCAATGAGGGCTGCTTCCAGTCTCTCATGGACGTGCAGTGCTTTGACCTGGATGCGGTAGAGTCCATCCGCTCCAACCCCAGACATCAGGAAATGTCTGCCCTGCAATACGCTTCCCCCAGCAGCCGGGGGGCGGCGGTGGACAATCTGGACGTGGTGATTCTGGGTGCCACCCAGATTGATACGGACTTCAACGTCAACGTCCACACCGACTCCAACGGCTACATCATGGGCGGCTCCGGCGGCCACAGTGATACCGCCGCCGGTTCCAAGCTGTGCATGATCATTGCCCCCATGTTCCGGGCCAGACTGCCCATTGTCACGGACCATGTGACCTGCGTCTCCACCCCCGGCGAAACCGTAGACGTGCTGGTCACCCAGGGCGGCATTGCCGTCAATCCCCGGCAGGCGGAACTGAAGCAGCGTCTGATAGACGCCCATCTGCCTGTGATCGACATCCACGAGCTGAAAGAAAAGACCGAAACCATTACCGGCAAGCCCCGCCCCATCGTCACCGGCGACCGGGTGGTTGCCAAGGTCCTGGGCCGGGAGGGCAACCTGCAAGACGTGATCCGCAACATTCCTTACTAAATGACTGGAGAACAGACTATGAGAGAAATTACTGCCTCGCGCATCACAGAAGTGATCCGCAAACTGTGCATTGAAGCAAACTGTCATCTGCCCCAGGATGTAAAATCCCGGATCGAAGCCTGCGAAAACCGGGAAACCTGGGCCTTGGGCAAAGAAATTCTGGACCGCATTGTCGAAAACTATCAGATTGCGGACCGGGAGAACGTCCCCATCTGCCAGGATACCGGCGTTGCCTGTGTCTTCCTGGATATCGGCCAGGAAGTCCATATTGACGGCAATCTGGAAGAGGCCGTCAACGAGGGCGTTCGCCAGGGCTACGCCGAGGGCTACCTGCGCAAGAGCGTGGTTGCCGATCCCCTGGACCGGGTGAACACCAAGGACAACACCCCCGCCATGATCTACTACAACATCGTCCCCGGAGACAAGCTCACCGTCACCGTGGCCCCCAAGGGCTTTGGCAGCGAGAACATGAGTGCCATCAAGATGCTCCGTCCCTCTGACGGCTACGAGGGGGTCAAGCAGTTCATCCTGCAAACCGTGGAAGCAGCCGGGCCAAACCCCTGCCCCCCCATTGTGGTGGGTGTCGGCATCGGCGGCACCTTTGACAAGGCCGCTTTCCTGGCCAAAAAGGCCCTGATGCGTCCCCTGGATATCCGCAATGAAAAGCCCCTGTACGCCAAGTTGGAGGCAGAGCTTTTGGAGGAAATCAACGCCCTGGGCATTGGCCCTCAGGGCTTCGGCGGTGCCACCACCGCCCTGGCCGTAAACATTGAAACCTTCCCCACCCACATTGCGGGGCTGCCCGTGGCCGTAAACATCAACTGCCACGTAACCCGCCACAAAACGGAGGTGCTTTGAGATGATCAAGCTGACGACCCCCCTGACCCAGGAAAAGCTGCGCACCCTGAAAGCCGGTGACAGCTGTCTGATTTCCGGTGTGATCTACACCGCCCGGGACGCGGCCCACAAGCGTCTGTGCGAGCTTCTGGAAGCCGGGAAGCCCCTGCCTTTGGACGTAAAGGACGCAGTGATTTACTTTGTTGGCCCTACCCCCGCCAAGCCCGGTCAGGCCATCGGCTCTGCCGGTCCCACCACCTCCTACCGGATGGACGCCTACTCCCCTGCCCTGATTAAAGAGGGCCTTACCGGCATGATCGGCAAGGGCAAGCGTGGCCCGGAAGTGGTAGAGGCCATGAAAACCTACGGTGCCGTCTACTTCGGTGCCATCGGCGGCTGCGGCGCGCTGCTGAGCAACTGCATCAAGAAAGCCGAGATCATCGCCTATGAGGATCTGGGCGCAGAGGCCATCCGCCGTCTGGAAGTAGAAGACCTGCCTGTAACCGTTATCATCGACAGCCAGGGTACCAACCTGTACGAAACGGGCCGGGCGGCCTATCTGGCGCAAAAGTAACCCCATTCTTTCCCCAAAGGAGTCCTCTTTATGAACGATATCTTCCACGTGGATCGCAGTCTCCCCATCCCCCTTTACCAACAGTTGGTGGATTCCATTCGGGCCGCCATCAAAACCGGCCAGCTGACCGACGGTCAACAGCTGCCCACCGTCCAGGAATTGGACCTCTCCCGGGGTACCATCATCCGGGCCTACTCCACCTTGGAACAGGAAGGTCTTCTGGAAATGGTGCAGGGCCGCGGCACCTTTGTCCGCTGTGTCCCCGTCAGCGAGCGCAGCCGCAAGGAACAGGCCATGACCGCCATTGACACCCTGCTGGACACCCTGGAGGGCATGGGTTTTTCCGCCACCGAGATCAACATCTTTCTCAGCCTCAAGCTGCGGGAGCGTTCCGAGCAGGATTCCAAGGTTAAAATCGCCCTGGTGGAATGCAATCCGGAAAATCTAAGCCACATGTCCCGGCAGCTGCGGAACATTCCCAATGTAGAAATCTACTCCTACCTGATGAGCAGCATCGTCCAGTATCCCTATAATTTAAAGGAGGATATGGATTTGATCCTCACCACCCCCTCCCACAAAGAGGAATTGGCCCAGCTTTTACCGATGAAAAAGCGGGTGACCACCGTGGCCCTGCGCCTTTGCCAGAAATTCATGGTTTCCATCGTCAAGCTGGACCCCGGAACACGGGTAGGCATTCTCTGCCAGAGCGAGACTTTTGGCGCGCTGCTGGAAAAAGCTTGCCGGGCCTACGCCGACCACACCCGGATCTCCGCCCCCCTGGTCCTTGGCCAAGGGACTGATACGGCGGACTATCTGGTGGGCAAACAGGTGCTGGTGGTTCCGGAGGAACTGGAGCATCACTGCTCCGCCGAGACCCTCCAACTGCTCCAAGATTTCCCCGGCCAGATCATCCGGGGCACCTATGAGCTGGACGAAGGCTCCATGCTATACCTCCAGGAAAAATGCGGGCGCATTATCCGCTCCAAGAAGCTATAAGCAACCGCCCCACGGTCCGGGGCAATCGAGTAGGCGGGGCTGCATAGCCCCGACCTCTCACACCACCGTGCGTACCGTTCGGTACAGGTTGGTTCAATCGCATAAGTGCAGAGACTCGTACCGGTCAAGGATACTGTAGTATCCGGCCTGTGCGAGTCTTTCTGTTGAGATTGCTCGCAATCCCGAAGTAACCAAGCCAGCCCCGGATGTAGACCTTTACTTTCTGCATCACCACTCGGACATTTCTGCCGGATAAGCGGGAAGTCAGTTCTTTCAGCTTTGGCTAAGTCTTCCCACTACCGGGCGGCTTCGGGATTTTCACCCTATAGAACGTGCGCTCACCGGGCGCACTAAAGGAAGTTCAGTCTGGGGCATAATTTAGCCCCGGACTGAACTTTTTTATCGTGGCAGATATGGAAACTGCCGCTGCTTGTTGGTGCAATCTCTCGTAGTTGATCAAGGTCTGAAGAGAAATTCCCATTGCTTCTGTTAGGACTTGAAGTAGCAATTGTACTGCAATATAATTTGATATCCGTATTGCGGGGAATCCTATGTTGAATTGGTTAGGCCATTGTGCTATAGTGTTCTTGACCCTATAGACGGTTCAAGCAAACAGAACCGACAAAGTATGCCGTGTTGGAAAATTCCCATAGTAGGACAGTATAATAGGCAAAAAAGTGGCGCGCAACCATAGATTTCCAAAATGTAAAGTGTTTGCGGTTTACTTTTGTTGTGAATCTGCTTAAAATCGGAGGTAGAAAAATGCAATTGCCTGAGAAACTTACATACTTAAGGAAGCAAAAAGGACTCACGCAGTCGAATTTGGCAGAAACATTGAATGTGTCTCGTCAAGCTATTTCCAGATGGGAAGTCGGCACTGCGGTCCCCAGTACAGATAATCTAAAAGTACTGAGTGACTTATATGATGTGTCAATTGATCATCTGTTGAATTGTAATGACATTGCTTCCTCCGATGACGGTGACAGTCAAAAGCAATCAGTCAAAGAGCAAAGCATACATCCCAAATGCAAAAAAGGCAATCGCATTTTTATAATGATTGCTGCCCTGCTTTTGGGCGTGATTGTTGGACTTCTGATCAGTACAATTGTGATGTCTACAAGAAATCAGGAACAGCCTGTACCTATAGAAGAAATGGACAACGTTGCAGAAGACAATTACTCTGCAGAGACTTTCTCTATAGGATGGTAATCTTGTAAATTGAAGGAGGCCATTATGAAAAAAATCATATCTTTCCTGGTTGCTGTGCTTATGCTCTCGGTCATTTGCATTTCTGCATTTGCAGCAGAATATCCGAAAGCACCCAGTGCTGACGAAAAATGGTGGGAGTGGTTTAATTCTCTCACACCGGAGCAGCAGGCATGCATCAATTTCCGTCCTAGCACCAATGCGAAAACTGCTGACAATTCCATCCCTCGTGAAACCGAAATTCATCAGGGTGATGAGTCTTCATTATCCCCTTTTGCTAGTCTATTACCTACCGGTGGCGGTGAACCAGTATATAATTATGAATACTGGGAAAGTCACAAAAAGTACGCTAACTGCTATATTTATGCAATGGATGTGATAACCACCACTATCGACAGATTAAGAACAATTCTGACAGCGAAGTGAAAGTATCCGGCTTTGTCAATTACTAATTTGAGTTTTGGATGTAGTCTATGACTTCTCCTGACGTGTGTTATGTGTGCAATAATTGCACATATCAACAGAAGAAGAGTATGATTCCGATTGGGCGTTGCCAAAAGAAAAATGCGCACTGGAAGAGGAGGGAAATGCATGAAAAAAATACGCGTTTCATATGCTCTGATAGGCTTTATTCTAGTTGCAATGGGAATCATATTAATTACCGAAGGTGGACCGCACATTTCGCATATCACATATGACGAACTTCCCCAATACACAACTCAGGATATGGTCGATAATTCCCCATGCTTACTGGAATACTCTGGAGAAAGAGATGTGGTTATATCTGTTTATAGGAACAATAATAACTCTTTCCGCATTTTAGAGTTCGCCCGGAATATGCTCTTCAACAGGTATTCACTGGTAGACACACATATTTATGTTGCATCCGATCAACCATTTTACAGCGTTGTTTCCACAGCATTTTTTGATTACGCTTACTGCGTTGACGTTTCAAATTTTTCAATTAAAATTGCTGAAAGGAAAATCTCAAGCAGACCATTTTATTCATTGTTTGTCATATCTTTAGGCTGTACAATTATTTTTCTTCAAAAAAGAAAGGGTAGTGAATATGAAAAAAGCATTTAGAGTTATATTGTCGCTGGGCAAAAACAAGTTGTACATGCACAGTGGGAATGTCACTCGGAGATTCTTTAATGAAACGATTTGATATGATGCAAGCTGCAAGAAAGCTGACCAGTTTCTTAAAAGCACATTTTCCCCGTTCTTCCTCCTATCATTTCCTCTATGGAGTCTTATCCGTTTTCCTGTTAAACAAGGGCTTTTCTCTAGAGCCTGTCTTGAATGCCCACAGGGGACTGGTCGTGATTGTGGCGCTGATCTGCCTGCTGCCGCCGATACTGCTTTCATGGTTCGGTGGAAAGAAATATTCGGTCGGAAGCGGAAACTGGTACATGTTTGGAACGTTTACAGCTTTGATAGTCGCTGCTTGCGTCGGGTGGCTGGAGGCATCGCTGGTGCTATTTGCGGTTGCATTGGGACTTGGGTGTATTCTAATTCAAAGATTCAGAAAATGATGTATCTGATGAAAATAAGATTAACAGGCACTCGCCCTATCTCTCCATAACTCTCCATAAGTGCTACCCGTATTACCTTTTTGGGATTTCTACTTTCCCTAACTTAGCCTATCACTCCATAGCACTCCGTAAGTTTAGTATTACGATAGTATAAAGAAAAGCCTTAACCATTTGTTTGTGGTCAAGGCTTTCGTTTTTACTGTATTTCTTCTATTTCGCCAGTATCTTTGTTTACATGGTATTCTTTAAGAAGCATACCGCTGAAAAGCAATTTAGCGTCATGTTCTTCTTTGTCAACATATTCATACACAGACACATCAAGCAAATTTCCCATGACAGAGATTTTAGTTGTTGTCTTGTAATTGAAGTTGACTATTGCATGGATTTCATCATCGCTCTTGAAATACTCTTTGTAGTAGTCCAAAGCATAGTCCTGCATTTCAATGTTTTCTGCGATTGAGGCAATTCTCCAATTACCTGTCACATCATTAGGAACATTGGTAACCACAAAGGAAATATCATCTTTTGTTGTACTTTCGTTTTGCTTTTCCTCTGTATGCTGTTCTGCTGAACTGATAGTGTCCTTTGCTCCGTCCTCAACGCTGTCTTTTGTTCCAGTATTTCCGAAGATAGCGGCCAGAATAACGACAACGATTACCCAAAACCACCACTTCTTGAAAATCGGCTTTTTGACTCCGTTTTTGGTTGCTTTATCTTTCATAATGCCATACCTCCAAGTTTTGGTTGATATTAGCATTATAGCAGAGTGTAATACAAAAGTACAGTATAATTTTAACTCACTATTGTGTCATAGTTTTATGTCCCTTGTCAATACTATAATGTAATTAAAATCAATGGAGGAATTGCATTATGGAGAAATTTATCGTAACACCTAAAGAAGATAAATCTGTCACCATGACGATACGCATAGATAGAGCCTTACAAGAGGAATATAACGATTTAGCAGCTAAGACGAATCGTTCTCGTAATGAACTAATCAGCATGGCTTTACAATATGCCCTTGACCACATGGAATTGAAAGATGAATGATGACTAAATGAGAGCCTTTGGATTTTTTTCCTCTGGCTCTCAATTATTTATGCGTTCAATCGTAAGAACTCATTTACCTTTGTTGCTACTTCCTCTTGCTGTTCCTCAAAGCTATGAGCATAGATGTTCATTGTAGTGGAACAGGTTGAATGTCCTAATGTCTTTGATATTTCAATCATATTGACTTCCAGATAATTGAGCAGGGTAGCACATGAATGTCTCAACCCATGAAGCGGAATAATCGGTAATTCCTCTAATCCCTCAGCCTTTGCTTTTTCTGGATTATTCTGCACCCACTCATTATAGCGGTGTAAATGCTTTGTGAAATACTGATAAGGTGTTGTATGCCCCATAAGCTTTCCGTCTGCTTGAATGAACAGATTACCGCCATTGCTCAAATCGCCTTGCCATGCAGTACCATGACTAAATCGTGTCTGTATGTACTCAAAGTGATACTGCTTCAAAAGTGGGATTACATCATCTGGAATAGATACCTTTCTGACAGATTTCTTTGTCTTAGGTTCTTTATAATCAAATCCGTTTTCCGTCATACCCACAGACTTTGAAATAGAGATTTTCTTTTCCTTAAAATCAATGTCATTCCAGTGCAAAGCAAGTGTTTCGCCTTTTCTGAATCCACAGAACAATGAGAGAGTAAAGAACACTTTGTATTGTGTAGGCACAGTATAGGATTCTGTGTACTCATTCACATAGTATGGTTTGCCTGTATCATCAATACGCTGATGGCCTTTGTAGGTTACCTCGTATGACATATCCAGAGATTTCATAAACATCAATGCTTGCTTTGGAGTAAAGAACTTTAAGCCCTCATCCTCGTCTTTTCTCTTTGGCTTTTGTGCGTCTTGGCAAGGATTGTTCTCAATCATGCTGTAACGCTTGGCTGTCTTAAAAATCAGATTCAACACATTAGCAAATCTCTTTATTGTACCTGCGGAATAATCGTCAACCAGAGTTCTATAAAAGGCTTCAATGTGTGGTGTTTTGATATGAGCAATCTTGTCTCCCTTAAAGTAGGGAATGATTCTGCTTTCCAAAACCTGTTTATATCCTGCATAGGTACCATAAGCAATGTTATCTTTAACACTCTCAAGCCATTTGTATGCAAAATCTTCAAATGACATTTTTTCTGCGTTGTAGTCGTAGCCATATTTCAGTTTATCTTCCATATCCATGGCATACTTCTTCGCTTCTCGTTCTTGTTGTTTGGGTGTTGCTGACTGATTGACTGAATATGTAAGATTCTTAACCAGTTTGTTTCCCTTTTTATCGTATCCTTGACAGATAACTATGCGATAAACAACTCTACCGCTTTTGTACTCAACTCTTTTAACAGATGCCATTCTTAACACCCTTTCTCAATTTGATTTTTGTAACGATAGAAGGTCGGCTTCGTCATACCTAATTCTTTCATCAGTTCAAATGGTTTCTTTTCCCCTTGCTGTACTAAGCGATAGTGGGTAGCAAATTCTTCAAGGTCCATAACTCTTGGTCTGCCATAATCGTCCCATTCTCCACGAGCCTTTTTCTGTTCAATGCCTTCTCGCTGTCTTTTCTCTTTTTTCTCAATTTCAGCCTGTGCCATGCTTGCATACAACTCAATCATCATATTATTGATAGTCTCTAACATCATACGAGCCATTGAGTTTTCCATAGCTGACAGGTCAATCAATGTTGTGGGTAATTCTAACACCATAACACGAATACCGTTGTCCTTAAAGAATCGTAATTCCTTTAGCGTGGCTTCCTTGTTTCGTCCTAATCGGTCAAGCTCTGTGACGATCAGCACATCACCACTTTCAAGAATTTCATCTTTCAGCATTGTGTAGCGTGGTCGGTTGAAGTTCTTTCCTGTCTGTTGGTCTGTGTAGACCTTGCCCTTATACAGAGAAATTGCATTATCAGTACAATACTTGGTGAGTTCTGCAATTCCTCTGTCTAAGTGCTGGTCCTTTGTGCTTGTCCTGTGATAAGCAACATATTTCATTCCGACACCCCCTTATCGTATAAATCACAGTTTCCACCATCAATAACGGTAGAGGGCTTTTCTTCGTACATCTCACATTTAGAAACATTGCATGGCATATTCGTATCGTCATATTTGTATAGGCAATCCTTACATACCAAGTCAGCGTTTCTGATAAGCTCAAACTTTAGCTTGTCATTCTTAAACTTATCGTTCATCTGAACACCTCATTTCTTTGTCGAACGCCTGTTCGTTTCTGATTTAATCATATCAGGCAAGTCTCAAAAAGTACACACTTTTTATGAGAATAATCAAAAGTTTTTACGCATACTTTCTGATACTTATTTGAGGTTTCATTTGCATGGTTTCAAAAAGTATAAATTCTGATACCACATCAACAAGCGGCCATTGCTCGCTGTTTTGCTCTGTATCTTTTCATGGATTTGCTGATTCGTGCGTTACGAGTGCCATAGCTTGAATTCTCCTTATTTGTCATAAGTTCCAGATTGTCAATGCAGTTGTTGGCTTTGTTTTCGTCCTTATGATTGATTTGCATACCCTCTGGAATTGCACCCTTATGAGCCATTTAAACTAACCTGTGAACTCTCATGTGCTTTTTGATACCCTCATCATTGCACACATCAACCTGTTTATATCCTCTTTCTGTAAAGCCTTGTGGCAGAAGTCTGTCACGCTTAAGGCTGTAAACCTGTCCGTCAGTAGAAATAAGATACTTTGAAAATCCCTCTGCTTGACCCCATTCAAAGGGTGTATTGCTTTTATGCTGTGTTGTCTCCGTCATTGCTCTCAACCTCCGTTTCGCCGGTATTGAGAAACTCAATGAATTTATCCACATTCACAAGAAACTTATTACCGGACTTAATATGCACGATTTTGTTCTGTTTGCACATCTGCCAAAGTGCTTTATATGAAATACCAGATTCATCTGCAAGAGTCTGTAAAGGCACCATACGAGGAATGCGTACATCTGATACAATAAAGTTAAACTCCTGCTCTGGTAAAGTGTTCGTATTGTTTGTGATATTTTTCTTTGCCATTTTTGTATTCTCCCTTTCGATTAGGGACACGAATACAAATTCATCTGAACTATTGTATTGTTGTCCATGTTTTTGTGTTTGCTCCGTCTGGACAACTGGACTATTCTTTAGTGACCGATTTATTTTATTCTCAATTTTATGTTTATCCCCAGAGGTTCTCTGTTGACTTCTGGTGGACTTTTATCCTATACCATAGGAATACATTACCTTATGACTTCTGATTCAATCTGGATTATCTTGTGTTATTCTGGGATTATCCTTTACGCTGTCTGTTCGTCTGGATTCCATGCGGAAGGCTTCTTAAACGCATTGACCTGTTTTTCAATATTTCTAAGGTGGAATCCCTGCAAATACACAGAAGCAAGACCCTGTTCAGCTTCTTTCAGTTCAGATTCTTTCAATCTGTCAAAAGCCTGTTCAGCAGAAGATTTACTACCCTCAAAAGCACGCTCCCTAATCTTTGCAGATACCATATCAGCATAAGCAGGATATTTAAGCAGTTCCAGAACAGCCTTGCTACCGATAACACCAGAATTGATAGAATCATTCAGAATCTTGGTAATGCGGTTTGCATGATTGCTATTCATCACTTTAGGCATCTGAGACATAAGCTGAAGTGCTTTGCTCTGTACTGCTTGTGTATCGTCCTGTTCGTTTGCATAGTCATAACCACGATTGCGGATTTCCTCAACCCTGTTATTCATACGGTCATACACAAAAGCATTTTCAGCAACCATATCTTGCAATTTGCCCTGGAGTTTTTCATAGATTTCATTTACCATGTTCTTATCTACACGCTTATACACAGAAATAAAATCTCTGACACTTGCAACCAGAATACGCACATCATCAATGGTCTTTGTTTTTCTGAACTGTTCAAGCAGTTTATTGTAGTTCTCAACGATAGTCAGCCCGTTGTTTGCAATAGTATTGACTTTAGCCATTTTCTTCTTCCTCCCATTCGATATTTTCGTTTTCGTCTGACACAATCACAAAGCCTTGTTCTTTGTAATATAAGTCATACGCACCTTGCGTTACCTCTGTGGTAACTGTTCCGTTTGTAATCTTAACCATTATTCATCTACCTCGTTTTCATCTGGGGCATTGTTCCATTCATCTTCCCAGTTTTCTTCGTCCCAGTCCTCGTTTTCTTTACCGTATGGAACAATCCTAATCACAGTAGGAGCAGTATCTTCTGTACCGTCTAAAAGAAAAGCAGTATTTGCACCATAAGCCTTGTCAATGATGTACTTACAAGCATTGAATCGGTCCTTGTTGTATCTGTCATTGGCAATCTGGATTATGCTTTGCAGAGCTTCAACGGTAGAAGATTTAAGCAACCTCTGAAATTGCTCCTTTTGTGATTTCTGCTCTGCGGTTTGCTTAGGTCTGCCTTTTGGATTACCGCTTTGTCCTTTAGCATAAGGCATAGAAAATCACTCCTTCCTACATATCATAGATGTTCACGCTCCTTGTTGTAGGATTCCAGTTCTCTATGAATTTCTGTTTTACTTTGTCCTGTGAGAGATGAGATAAAATCTCTTGTTTTTCCTGTATCTCTGCTTTGAGAGATTCAATCAGCATATTGTAAGCCTGTGTTCCCGTTTTCGGTTTATGCTTCAATGTAATGTCTGCTGATATGCGTTCTACCTGCATTAGTGAACACCCCCTTATTGTTAATGTACTGTTATCTGTTTGTATCTCTGTCTCATATAATTATGGACAAGATTTGATTTTTGCGTTTTGCTCAAATGCCTTGTGAAACACCTTTTACACCCCAATGAATGGTGGTTTATGCTCAATTTATGAGATTTTCAGTTTTTCAAGTTTGGGGTCGCAGGGTAACAATTTTTATAGCCTTTTTGACCCTGTTTTAACCTAATGAATTGTGCATGAGTTTTAGCGTTTTAAGCACATCAGAGGGAAGCCCGAACTTTTCATTGTTGCGATAGTATGATACCATTCGCTTTGAACTGTCTGGCATTTTCCTAAACGCATACCACTTTTTCAAGGCCTTGCGTAATACCTCAATATCTACAATCAATTCTTTGCACTTAATCAATGTGTTGCTGATTTCGTTTCCAGAATCAGATTGAGTCAAGGTCTCAAATACATCTTGCACACAAGCATTCAGCATAGGCGTAATATTCTTTTTGCATATCTCGTCAAAGGTTTCTTGGTACTGGTCAATCAGCGTTTTGATTGCTTTCCTTGTGAGAATGTCCTCTAATGATTTCTTGCTTGAATACATACGGTCAAGCATTCTGTCTAAGAACACCAGTTCCACACGAATCAGATTTGACTCAACCTTAAGATTGCCTGCTTGCCTTTGCTGAAAGGTTTTGTCATACACCTTTAACACCCATTCATGGGGCTTGGTTGTTGTGATTCCTCGTTCTGGTTTCCTGTGTGTTTTTCCGTTTGGGTCGGTTTCCTTATAAACAGTAACCTTTGCAAATGACCTCTCAAACAATCTAATCACATCCTTTGGCTTACAATCCCCAACGCATTTTATCGTTAGATTGCATTCCATTTTTGTGACACTCATCATTGAGAGAAATTCATCAGAATACTTATCCTTTAAGTGCTTTTGCAAATATGACCTCATGTGCTCAATGACTTGGTTTCTTACCAATTCGATTTTGATACAATCAGATAGTTGAAATGGCTGAACATTGTTTGGCCTGATTGCGTTAGGCAAATTCACATAAGCAGACAGTTTGCCACCCCAACAAGATATTTTCATTATGTCATTTCCAGATTCATTCGTGAGATTTTCCTCTGGAAGATTTATGCTCTCTAAGCCTTTTATTGTAAGTTGCAGTTGAAAATTCATTCCGTCTGCACCTTGTAGTTTTTTCTTTCCCATTTTCACACCTCGCCCATTGCTTTCTTTATGTCTTTGATTATTGAAGCTGTTTCCTTGATAATTGCTTCGATTAAAGCAATGTAGCTTTCAGCATAATAGTTTCTTTCGTCAGTCTTTGCTCCGTTCATATTCAATACCTCACATTCTTTGCTCACATATATTCATCAATGCAATTCACATCAATGCTGTTCAAGATTTCCCTTAACTTGATAAACTCTTCCTTAGAGAAAGTGATACCACGCAAAGGATATTGCAATCCGTCTCTGTCAGATACTCGCCATGCTCTAATATCAAACACAGGCTTTTTGTCGTTCCACTTTACAATCGACACTTCCTTTGAGAATCCACGAAAACCCACCATGATAGTGTCAATATGTTCCTTTACTTCGTACTCGGTAACCTTACCAGCATTACACGCAAATTCATGCTTATTTGTTTTGTTATCCATTTTCCTTGTTCCTTTCCTTTTGATTTTAGGCAACAAAAAAGAGAAGCCAGTTAAACCTCGTCTAAAGGTAACTTTGCTTCTCTAAGCATTCAAAATATTAAATTAACTGGTCTTTTCCGACCTGTATATATTATACCACATTATTTTCTGAAAGTACATAGGCAAAATAAACTTTTTTCCTTATTTTTCCGAATGTTTTCTTAAGGTCCTTTTTATATATAATCCTCAGATTAACCAGATTGACCCCAGATTGATTTTAATGGATTAACCTATATTTTATATATCCTATTCCTAAAAGTCAATCCTGGATTATCTGTGAACTTCTGATGATACCCCTTAAATAAACAGTAATACAATAGTATAAAGTTGTTGTGGCTATCCACAAAATACAAAGAGAATTAAGGGCAAATAAACTGAAACTCATTTGTTCAGTTTTGCATTGTGTAGTATGAGAGATAATTGTTATAAAAGCCTTTAACTGCAATACTTTGTTGACCTTTTCTGCCTTGCAAAAAGTGAAACTCAATGCTATGCTTTTTCTATATTGCTTGTGATGTCAGTATTACGCTTGCTGAACAAACAAGCACAATCTAAATAAAATGCATGCACCCGCACACCGCAGTTCTACACAGGCGATGTCGATATTTATCCTGAACATAATCGAGTAGGAGGGGCTGCATAGCCCCGACCTCTCACACCACCGTGTGTACCGTTCGGTACAGGTTGGTTCAATCGCATATGTGCAGAGACTCGTACCGGTCAAGGATACTGTAGTATCCGGCCTGTGCGAGTCTTTCTGTTGAGATTGCTCGCTGCACATGGCCATTTCTGCCGGATAAGCGGGAAGTCAGTTCTTTCCGCTTTGCCTTGGCTTTCTTCAAGGACTTTGCGTAAGCCAGGACATATACGCCCTTCTATAGAACGTGCGCTCACCGGGCGCACAAAGAGCAGCCGCCTGCATGGTTTCATGAAGCGGCTGCTTTTTAGGGTTCGGTGTTGCCTCAAAGCATATTGTCCAATATCTGGTCCGGAGCCAGGGGGGACAGCTGCAAGTAGTATTCCGCGCTGTCGATCAGGGCCTGGGCCGGGACGATGCCCACGATCTCGCTGCCCAGAACATTGATGCCATAACGCCGGGCTTCCAGCTTGATCAGTTCAAAGACGGTGTACATAGAGCTTTTTGTGTAGTCCGTCAGGTTCATGGTCACCTGGGCCAGATTCCGCTCCTCTGAGGCAATGCCCATGGCCTTGACATAGCGCAGACCGCCGGTCATGGAGCGCACCCGCAGGGCGATTTTTTTGGCCAGTTCCACATTGGGGGTGTCCAAATCCACGTTGAAGCAGATTAGGGGCATTCTGGCCCCGATGATGGACGCACCGGCAGTGGGATGGGGATGGCAGGGGCCAAAATCCGGCTGCCACAGAGGGTCCTGCATTTTCCGTTCCAGCCCCTCAAACTGCCCCCGGCGTACATCCGCAATGTCCACCCGGTAGGGTGCCGAGGCGGATTTTTCATACAGATAGCAGGGCAGGTCAAATTTCTGGGCAGCTTCCCGGGCCACATCCCGGGCAAGCAGGTCCGCATCCTCAATGGTGCAGCCCCGGATGGGGATAAAGGGGATCACGTCTGCCGCGCCAATACGGGGGTGGTGACCCACATGGCCAGCCATGTCGATCAGGGACACGGCCCGGCCGATGGCATCCACCATGGCCACCTTTAATGGCTCCGGCTGCCCCACCACCGTGACCACACAGCGGTTGAATTCCTGGTCCGTGGAATAATCCAGCAGCTTGACACCGGGAACCGCCCGAAAAGCATCCACGATCTGCTCAAGCTTTTTCAGGTCACGGCCCTCGCTGAAATTGGGAACCGATTGAATCAGCATATCCTGGAACATAGGGAGCCTCCTTATCAATAAATAAGTGGGAATAGAATTTTTTGGGAAGCTCTGATTAAATCGGCAAGAGCTGACAGCGAAAGATTTTGGTTCCAGGCAAGATTCTAAAAGTGGAGGAATACTTTGTGTATTTCCCACTTTTAGAAGCGCAGCCTGGGGGCAAAAGATTCGCCGCTCAGCCGCAGACGATTTATTCAGAGTTTCCCTTGTATAATTATAGTACATTCTTTTCCCATCCGCAAGAGCGGTTGCGGGGATGTTCAAGCTGTGGTATACTTTTCTCAGAGAAAAACAGGGGGATGGTTTTATGCTAACGGTCAAAACTTTGGGTACGCCCCGGGTCTTGTTGGACGGCAAGCCTGTGGCACTGCCTTTCAAGCGGGCAGAAGCACTGCTGTATTATCTGGCGGTGGAGCGCAGTGCCACCCGTCAGGAACTCATTGCGCTGCTGTGGGAAAGCGATGACGAGGCCAAGGGCCGGAAAAATCTTCGCCACGCCCTGTACACGCTGAAAAAGGAATTGGGCGGCGATGTGCTGCTCTCCCCCCAAAAGTCTGTAGTGGTTCTGAACACCCAACTGGAAATCGACTGCGATTATGACCGGTTCGTCCGGGCCGGGGAGGATGCGGCCTACAGGGGCAGCTTCCTTTCCGGATTTGCCGTCAAAAACGCCTTCACCCTAGATGAATGGATTTTACGGACCAGAGAAAAGCTCCACAATCTGCATATGAGCAGATTGGAGCAGCAAGCCCGGGTGCTGCAAGGGCAAAACGATTTGGAGGGGGCCTGCAACGCGGCGGTGGACTACTTGAGTCAGGAGCCTTTTGATGAATCCATGGCCGTGTTTTTGATGGACTGCTACCAGGAACGCCACCAGTATACCCGGGCCGCCCAGGTATACCAAAAGCTGAAAGAACAGCTTTCTCAGGAGCTGGGGGTCGATCCTCTGGAGACCACCACCATCAAATACTACGAAATTCTGAACCAGTGGAACGATGCCGCCGGACAGCCGGAGGAATCCGGAGACCGCATGGTACCCGTAGGCCGGGAAAAAATCTACGATACCCTCCGGGCCGCCACCCTGGCCTTTACGGAAACCGCCACCCGGCGCAGTTCTCAGCTGCTTCTGGGGGAATCCGGCTCCGGAAAAAGCGAGGTCATCAATTACTTTCTGCGGACGGGGGCTTTGCGGGAACTGCTGGTGATCCGCTCAGAGTGTCTGCAATCCAAGCGGGACACCCCCCTGGCCCTGTGGAAAGAAATCGTAGGGCAGCTGCTGGACTATGCCGGACAGGCACATCTTGCCATACCGGAGCCGCTTCAAGAGGGTTTTGACCAGTATGTCATGCCGGACCAGGCTTTGGAAGATGCCCTGGTACTGCTTTTGTCCCGGGTGGGCCGGGAGAAAAAAATCCTGCTGATTCTGGAAGATTTGCAGTGCGCCGACCAATGGAGCGTAGAACTGCTGGCAAGTTTGCTGCGGCGGCTGGAACGGGGTACCATGATGGCCATTTTGAGCATGACCTGGGGCTGCTCCCGGCAGACCATGGCCATTCTGGAACATCTGGAAGCCGACGGGATCCTCCACCGGCAGGTGCTGCTGCCCCTGTCCCGGCAGAATACGGATGCCATTTTGCGGCGGGAACTGGGAGACGAAATTGCGGACAAGCTGGGCGACTGGCTCTATCAGGAGTCCGGCGGCAATCTGCGGCTGCTGGCGGACCTGGTGCAGACCTACGAGCGCACCGGCAACGTGCAGTCCGCCATGGAGAGCCTCCATGAATTCCTGCTGAATCGGCTGCGGGGGCTTTCCGGGGATGCCCTGCATGTCACCCATCTGCTGTGCCTGTCCTCCGGCGGCCTATCGGTACACGCCCTCCAAAAGCTGATGCAGATGGATACCCGGCGGCTCAGTGAAATCCTCCTGGTCCTGCGGCAGCGGGCCATTGCCGAGGAGTTCTTTTCCGACAATACCAACTGCTGCCGGTTCCTCCACCCCAAGCTTCGGGAACTGGTTTATGGGCAGCTGACCGCCTATCAGCGGCAGGAACTCCATGCCCAGACCGCCCAGGTTCTGGCCCGGACCACCGCCGACCCCACGGACCTGCTGTGCTGGGAAATCTCCTGGCACTATGAAAAAGTGGGCCAACCGGAAAAAGCCCTGGATTTTGAGCTAAAGGCCCTGGAAAAGGAAAGCCGCTGGCGTTGCACAAGCTTTGTTCCCTGGCCCCAGGGCCGGGAAATCCAGGTGGACGCTCTGGAACAGGCCGTAAAAAGCACCCAGGACCGGCTGAGTCTGCTGCCCCGGCAGGAACAGCAGCCCACAGCTTTCTCCGCCCGACTGAATCTGATCCGGGGCCGCATGGCCCTGTTCCATGGGGAATGGGCCAGAGCCGTGGAACTGCTGGGGGACCTGACCGCCGCTGACAGGGTGCGGGACGGGTTGGAGCTGGCAAAGGTCTGCATCCTCCTGGCCCAGAATGCCTATGACCGTCAGACCGTGGACCTGTCCGAACGCTATGTGACCGCCGGTTTGCGCTTCGTCCAGCGGCAGCAAGACGATCTGACCCTGGCAAGGCTCTACCAGCTCCGGGGCAACTGCTTTGGTCTGCGGGGAGACTACGAACGCGCCCGGTACTATTTGCAGGAATCCATGGAGCTATTGGCCAAAATGGACCAAACCAAAGAGGTCTGCGCCGTTCTGGCCTCGGCCTACGGGGATATGGGCCGGTTTTCCCTCTGCGCCAGTGATTTTTCCAAGGCCGGTCCCTGGTATAAAAAAGCCCTGGCACTTTTGCGGGATACGGACTGCGTGGGCCAGGTCTGGCTGCTGGTCCACTATGGCCGGACGGTATTTGCCGTTGACGACCACATCCGGGCCAAGCATCTATTTCAGGAAGCCTACGCCCTGGCAGAAAAAACCGGGGAACATCCGGGCCGGACCGCCGCCGGTGCCTACTGCGCCTACTTTGCCATGGCCGATGGCGAGGAAGAGAAAGCGGCAAAGCTTCTGCGGGAAGCCATGGAGGAAGAACAGGTACTCCATTCTCCCATGGAGGGGGCCATTCTGAATTTCATCTGCATGAAGATCCGCAGACGGCTGGACCTGGACCAGCAAGAGTCTGTCCTTGCCCAATTGCTGCCAGATCGGGCGGATGACTACGCCCGCCGGGGCGTGCGCCTGGGCAACAGCATCCCGGATGTGTTTGAGGTTCAAATCCTCACCAAGGAGTTACGGGACGGAATTTCCACCCAGCTGCGCTATCGCAGTTCGGAGTTGTACAGTAAAAACAAGCGGTTCATGTCTGAGTGAGTGCATTTTTACAAGATTCCCAAAATTAGACGCTTTTTAGACGGTCCTCTGTTATACTCATACTCGAAAAAGGCAGTATCCCCAGGCTTCATCGGGAGAAGAAACCATCCGGATGCTGTTCGCGGTTTCACCGTAACGAGAAAGACAAGATAAATAAGGAGGATTCGTTCATGTCCATCGAGATGCTCGAAGGCGTCCTGACCTTCAAGGCTGACGCCATTATGACCACTGCTATGGCAGCGGTTCTGCTCCTGATCGGTTTCTGGATCAAGAGCAAAGTGAAAGTTCTGAACAAGTACTGCATTCCCGCGCCTGTTGTGGGTGGCTTCCTGTTCATGTTCATCACGTTCATCGGCCACACCACCAACACCTTCGCATTCAACTTTGACACCTACTTCCAGAATCCCTTTATGCTGGCGTTCTTCACCACCGTGGGTCTGGGTGCCAGCTTCCAGCTGCTGAAAAAAGGCGGTATGCTGCTGGTCATCTACTGGCTGGTCGCCGGTGTGATCTCCGTGTGCCAGAACTTCATCGGCATCGGTGTCGGCAAGCTCATCGGCCTGGAAGCTCCCTACGCGCTGCTGGCTTCCGCCATCTCCATGATCGGCGGCCACGGTGCTGCCGGTTCCTACGGCTCCACCTTTGCCGAAATGGGCTACCCCGCCGCCATGGAAGTCGGTGCTGCCGCCGCTACCTTCGGCCTGATCACTGCCGTTCTGCTGGGCGGGCCTCTGGCCCGTACCCTGATCGTCAAGAACAACCTGAAGCCCAACGAGGATGACGAATTCGCCGTTGACATTTCCGACATCAACGCCTCCACCGGCGAAAAGCTCTCCAGCCTGGACATCATCAAGAACATCACCGTGATCCTGATCTGCATGGCCATCGGTACCGTTGTTTCCGGCTGGATCGGCAAGGCCATCGGCATGTCCTTCCCCACCTACGTCGGTGCCATGTTCATCGCCGTGATCGTGCGGAACCTGAACGAAAAGTTCCATTGGTACAACTTCAGCTTCGGCCTGGTTGACGGCATTGGTGACTCCATGCTGAACCTGTACCTGGGCATTGCCCTGATGTCCCTGAAGCTGTGGGAGCTGGCCGGTCTGATCGGCGGCGTTCTGGTAGTCGTTCTGTGCCAGGTGGTCTTCATGGCTCTGATCGCTTACTTCGTGGTCTTCCGCATCCTGGGCAAGGATTATGACGCCGCCGTCATGTGCGCCGGTCTGTGCGGCCACGGCCTGGGTGCTACCCCCTCCGCCATCGTCAACATGACCTCCGTGAAAGACCAGTACGGCATGTCCCGGAAAGCTTTCATGATCGTTCCCATCGTTGGCGCGTTCCTGGTGGACATCATCTATCAGCCCCAGACCATCGCTTTCATCAAGTTCTTTGTCGCCGGATTCACCGGTTGATAGGGTTCTGATTCCCAGTCCGATTCTCCCTAGGGCTAAACAGTTTACCCCCATTTCTTACATGAATACGATATGATTTTGAGGAGGATATCAAACAATGGCCAAGCTCATCGAATGTGTACCTAATTTCTCTGTCTCCAAGGAAAAGGACGAAGCCGTATTCCAGGCTCTGGTTGACACTGCCAACTCCGTAGCCGGCTGTACCACCATCGACGTTCAGACCGACGGCAACCACAACCGCTGCGTCTTTACCATCGTTGGCAGCCCCGAGGGCATCCAGGAGGTCGCTTTCCAGCTGACCAAGAAAGCCACCGAGCTGATCGACATGAACAAGCACGTAGGCCAGCACCCCCGTTTCGGTGCCACGGACGTTATTCCGTTCATCCCCACCATGGACGTTACCATCGAGGAGTGCGTAGATATCTCCAAGAAGGTTGCCGAGCGGATCTGGAATGAACTGGGCGTTCCCAGCTACCTGTATGAAGAGTCTGCCTCCCGTCCTGAGCGCAAGAACCTGGCTGCCTGCCGCAAGGGCCAGTTTGAGGGCGCACCCGCCCACGTGCTGGAGCCTGACTGGGCACCTGACTACGGTGAGCGGAAGATCCACCCCACTGCCGGTATGATCGCCATTGGCGCACGTATCCCCCTGATTGCCTACAACATCAACCTGGATACTTCTGACGTGGAAATCGCCAAGAAGATCGCCAACTCCATCCGTGCTGCCAAGGGCGGCTTCGCAGCCTGCAAGGCCATCGGCATCATGCTGGAGGAGCGGAACATCGCTCAGGTTTCCATGAACCTGGTCAACACCGATGTGACTCCCATCTACTATGTCTTCGAGATGGTGCGCGCCCTGGCTGACCGTTACGGCGCACGGATCATCGGCACCGAGCTGGTTGGTCTGACCCCTGGCAAGGCCCTGCTGGACTGCGCCGAGTTCTACCTGAAGCTGGAGAACTTCAACTACCGTACCCAGGTTATGGAATACAACCTCATCAAGTAAGAGGAGAATTTCATGAAGCTTACCGAAATGACCGTCAAGGAATTTGCGGATGTCATGGGTTCTGACGCCCCCGCCCCCGGTGGTGGATCCGCATCTGCCCTGAATGGAGCCATCGGCGCGGGTCTTGCCGCCATGGTCTGCGGACTGACCGTTGGCAAGAAGAAGTACGCCGAGTACGCCGACCATGCCCGGGAGGTGGAAACCGCTGCCCTGGCCCTGAAAGACCAGTTTGTCCACATCATCGATACGGACACCGATGCTTTCAACGCCGTTTCCGCGGTATTCACCATGCCCAAGGATACCGATGAAGAGAAAGCCGCCCGAAAGGCCGCCATGCTGGCCGCCCTGAAAGGCTGCACCGTCAGCCCCTTTGAAATGATGGAACTGGGTCTCAAGGGTTTGGAGTTGGTCACTGCCCTGATCGGCAAATCCAACGCCACAGCCGCCAGTGACCTGGGCTGCGCCGCTCTGAATCTGAAATCCGGCATCCAGGGCGCATGGCTCAATGTATGTATCAATATCAACGGAATGTCTGATCAGGCATTTGCGGACGAGTATCGTGCCAAGGGCCAAGCGATCCTGGACAAGGCTCTTCCTATGGCAGACGCCGCATACGCTGCGATTTTGGAGCAGTGTAATTCCTGATAATTTCAAGCAAAAAACAGCCAGGAGCGATCCTGGCTGTTTTTATTAAGGAGCGTACTTATGAAAATCACCCATCTGAAACCGGAAAACTATGTAATCAGCACCTGGTCCGGCGGCACCACTACCCAGCTTGGCATTGCTCCCCAGGGAGCGGTCTACGCGGACCGGGATTTTCTATGGCGGGTCAGCTCCGCCACCGTAGACCTGGAAGTATCCGATTTTACGGCACTGCCCGACTATAACCGGCTGATTTCCACCCTGGAGGGGGAAATTGACCTGACCCACGATGGCGGTGAAGCCATCCATCTGGCCCCCTACGGCGTCCACGGCTTTGACGGCGGCTGGCAGACCCGGTCTGTAGGCCGGTGCCGGGACTTTAACCTGATGATGCGCAAGGGGGAATGTGATGGCCGTATGGAGGCCGTTGCGGCCCCCGGAACATGCACTGTCGGCGGCAGAAGCCAAGATACCGCCATCCTCTACTGCGGCCTGGGACAGGTCACCGTCCGTGCCGGATCCCAAACCGTGACCTTGGCGCAGGGGGAAGCTCTGCGTGTGGACAGCGAGGAAGAAATGGTCCTTTCCCTGGCAGGAACAGGCAAGCTGATTCTGGCGGAAGCCTGGTCCCATTGATTTTTCCACAGAACCTATAATTTTTTATTTTCCCTCTTGACAAAACAGCTATAACATTATAGCATATTGGTATAGTACATTGTCAGACGGCAATGTAAAAACGAGAACCTGATTCATTACATATTTAGAGGTGCAAACATGGCAAATCACGAAAAGAAAGTATTGGTCATCGGCGTTATCGGCGCGGATGTCCACGCTGTTGGCAACAAGATCCTGTATCACGCGTTTACGGAGGCCGGTTTTGAAGTGGTCAACCTGGGCGTAATGGTCTCTCAGGAAGAGTACATTGCCGCCGCCATCGAATCCGACGCGGATGCGATCGTGATCTCCTCCCTGTACGGCCAGGGCGAACTGGACTGCCGGGGTATGCGTGAAAAGTGCGATGAAGCCGGTCTGGCGGGCATCCCCCTGCTGGTAGGCGGCAACATTGTCATCGGCAAGCAGAAGTTCGAGGACGTGGAAGTCCGCTTCAAGGAAATGGGCTTTGACCGTGCTTTCGGTCCCGGTACTCCTCCGGAAACCACCATTGAGGCCCTGCGGGAGCTGCTCCACATGGACGGTGAAAACGCATGAAGCCCGTCCTGCTGATTGACTTCGGCAGTACCTATACCAAGCTGACGGCTGTGGATGTGGAGAGCGAGACCCTCCTGGGTACTGCGGCATCTTATACCACCGTAAGCACGGATATCAACGAGGGCCTGGAAAACGCCCTGGCAAAGCTGGAAGAAAAAACCGGAAAGCTGCAATACGCCGACTGCTACGCCTGTTCCTCCGCCGCCGGTGGTCTGCGGATGATCACCAGCGGCCTGGTTCCGGAACTGACCGGCGAGGCGGCCAAGCTGGCAAGCCTGGGTGCCGGTGCCAAAGTAGTCCGGGTATACGCTTTCCAGCTGACAGAAGATGACATTGCGGATATTGCCCGTGAAAAGCCGGATATCTTTCTTCTGGTAGGCGGCACCGATGGCGGCAACACGGCAAACATCCTGCACAACGCCCGGATGCTTGCCACTATGAAGCCGGAATTCCCGGTGGTCATCGCCGGAAACCGCACCGCGGCCCGGGAGTGTGAGCGGATTTTAAAGGATTTTGAAACCCACATCTGCCCCAACGTCATGCCCAAATTCGGCCAGCTGCAAGTGGAACCCACCCAGAAAGTGATCCGAGAGATTTTCCTGAACCGGATCATCCACGCCAAGGGCCTGTCCAAGGCCTCCCAGCTGCTTTCCGACATTATGATGCCCACTCCCGCGGCGGTGCTGCAAGCCATGGATCTGCTGGCTCAGGGCTGTGCGGGCGAGGAGGGCATTGGCGAACTGATTGCCGTAGACGTAGGCGGTGCCACCTCTGATGTCTACTCCATCACAGACGGTATGCCGGAGGGCATGAACACCGTTTACAAGGGTCTGCCGGAGCCTTACTCCAAGCGTACCGTCGAGGGCGACATTGGAATGCGCTACAGCATCACGGGTGTTGCCGAGGCCGCCGGGCTGACCGCCCTGGCCCAGGTCGCGGGACTCAGCGAGGAACGGACCGAAGAACTGATCCGCTACCTCAGCGAACACACCGACACCGTTCCCGGAGATGACCCGGAACTGCAAGCCCTGGACTACGCCGTGGCCTGTATGGCCGTCCGGGAGGCGGTTCGCCGCCATGCCGGTACCATGGAGGAAACCTACACCATGATGGGCAAGACCTATGTCCAGAGCGGCAAGAATCTGACGAGAGTCAAGAGCATCGTGGTCACCGGCGGCAGTCTCATCCATGCGGAGGCCCCGGAAAAAATCGCCACCTACGCTCTGTATGACCCCAGCCAGCCTGAATCCCTCCGCCCCCTTCGCGCGGATGTTCTGGTGGACAAAACCTACATCCTGGCCGCAATGGGTCTGCTGTCCTCCTACTATCCTCAAGCTGCACTTCGTATCATGAAAAAGGAGCTTAAACTATATGAAACTGGAAAATAAAAAGATTCCCGAAGGCGAATTTCTGGCACAGCGTCAGGAAGTTCTGACCCAGTGGCCCACCGGTAAGGATGTGGATCTGGAAGAAGCCGCTGCCTATCACAAGAATATGCCCGCCAACCGCAACTTCTCCCAGAAGCTGATCAACGCCAAGCGGGACCACCGCACCTTGGTTCAGCCCCGTGCCGGTGTTCCCGTGCTGGAAGAGCATATCAAGCTGCTGCAATTCCTGGAAAAGGAAGGCGAGGCAGACCTGCTGCCCTCCACCATTGACTCCTACACCCGTCAGAACCGGTACCAGGAGGCCGAAAACGGCATTTCCGAGTCCATCCGGCTGGGCCGGGCCATGCTCAATGGCTTCCCTGCCGTAAACCACGGCGTATTCAACTGCCGCAAGGTCATTGAAAGCGTCAATGTGCCTGTTCAGGTCCGCCACGGCACCCCCGATGCCCGACTGCTTACCGAAATCGCCTACGCCGGCGGCTTTACCAGCTACGAGGGCGGCGGCATTTCCTACAACCTGCCCTACTGCAAGAACATCCCCATGGAGCGCACCATCCGGGACTGGCAGTATGTTGACCGTCTGACCGGTCTTTACGAGGAGATGGGCGTTTCCATCAACCGGGAACCCTACGGCCCTCTGACCGGCACCCTGGTTCCCCCCTGCATCTCCCACGCCGTTGCCATCATTGAGGCACTGCTGGCCGCGGAGCAGGGCGTGAAGAACATCAGCGTTGGCTATGGCCAGTGCGGCAACCTGTGCCAGGACGTGGCCGCCATCCGGACTCTGGAAGAGCTGACGGAGGAATACCTGCACAAGTACGGCTACGATGACGTGGTGGTCACCACCGTTCTGCACCAATGGATGGGCGGCTTCCCTGCGGACGAGGCCAAGGCCTTTGGCGTGATCTCCACCGGCAGCCTGATCGCCGCTCTGTCCAAGGCCACCAAGGTCATTGTCAAGACCCCCCACGAAGCCGTGGGCATCCCCACCATGGAAGCCAACGCAGAAGGTCTGCGCTGCACCAAGCAGGTGGTCAACATGTTCTACGAGCAGACCCTGGCCTCTGACAAGGTGGAGGAAGAAAAGGAAATCATCCGCCAGGAGACCCGCTGCATCGTGGACAAGTGCTTCGAGCTGGGCAACGGCGACATCGCCCTGGGCGTTTGCCGTGCCGTGGAAAGCGGCGTTCTGGACGTTCCTTTCGCTCCCTGCCGTGCCAACGCCGGTCTGATGCTCCCCTGCCGTGACAACAACGGTGCCATCCGCATCCTGAACCCCGGCAACCTGCCCTTCACCAAGGACATTCTGGACTTCCACGCCGCCAAAATCGAAGAGCGCGCCCAATTTGAAAAGCGGAAAGCCTCTTTCCAGATGGTTATTGATGACGTTTACTCCATCGGCAAGGGCCGCCTGGTTGGCCGCCCCCGATAAAGCGTGGCAATTCCTTATAAAATAGAATAAAAAATACCAGAATAAACCGTAGAAAGGGATAATCACTCATGAAAATCATTGATGTTGTTTGCTCCGCGGGCCGTACCGGCTTCTACTTTGACGATCAGCGCGCCATCAAGCAGGGTGCCGGTCACGACGGCATGTTCTACACCGGCGCACCTGTCACTGACGGTTTCCGTTCCGTCCGTCAGGCCGGTGAATCCATCTCCGTCATGCTGATTCTGGAAGACGGCCAGATCGCCTGGGGCGACTGCGCTGCCGTTCAGTATTCCGGCGCAGGCGGACGTGACCCCCTGTTCCTGGCTGAGGACTTCATTCCCGTGATCGAGCAGTACATCAAGCCCCAGCTGGTGGGCAAGGAAGCCGCCGACTTCCGTGGTCTGTGCGCCATGATGGAAGCCATCACTGTCGAGGGCAAGCGTCTGCACACCGCCATCCGCTACGGCGTTTCCCAGGCTCTGCTGGATGCCGTTGCCAAGGCCAGTGGCCGCATGATGTGCGAGGTCGTTGCCGATGAGTACGGCTGCACCGTCTCCGACAAGGCCATTGACATCTTCACCCAGTCCGGTGATGACCGTTACATGAACGCCGACAAGATGATCATCAAGGGCGCACAGGTTCTGCCCCACGCTCTGATCAACAACATTGACGAGAAGCTGGGCCGCAAGGGCGAGAAGCTGGCCGAGTACGTGGCTTGGCTGCGGGACCGGATCCTGGCCATGCGCCATGACGAGAGCTACCTGCCCGTGTTCCACATCGATGTCTATGGCACCATCGGTGCCGCTTTCGGCAACAACAACTACAAGGCCATGGCCGACTACATCGAAGAGCTGGGCAAGATCGCCAAGCCTTTCCACCTGCGCATTGAAGGCCCCATGGACTGCGACTGTGACCGGGAAACCCAGATGGTGGCTCTGTCCGGTCTGACCGCCGAGTTGGATGCCCGTGGCTGCGACGTGGAGCTGGTTGCTGACGAGTGGTGCAACACCCTGGAAGACATCAAGCTGTTTGCCGACCACAAGGCGGGCCACATGGTCCAGATCAAGACCCCGGACCTGGGCGGCATCAACAACACCATTGAGGCCGTTCTCTACTGCAAGGAGCGGGGCGTTGGTGCCTACCAGGGCGGCACCTGCAACGAAACTGACCGCAGTGCCCAGGTTTGCGTCCACTGCGCCATGGCCACCCAGCCTGTGCAGATTCTGGCCAAGCCCGGCATGGGCGTAGACGAGGGCTACATGATCGTCTACAACGAAATGAACCGCATTCTGGCCGTCCGCAACGCCAAGAAGAACCTGAAGTAAATACTAAAGTATAAAGATATTCCACGGAAGCACCTGGGTTTTCCCCTGGGTGCTTCCATTTTTTGAACAAAATGTGAAATCAAATATTCCCCTCTTGAAATTTGGAAAAATCGTGCTAGAATATTGCGTAGCTTGCTACGTAAATAAAGGAGGTGGGAGTATGCTTACGTTTGGACTTCTTTTCCGGAGCCTGGACTGCGCCTTGCGGCAATCTATGGACAACGCCCTGTCCTCTATGGACCTGACCTTTGCCCAGGGCCACATTATGGGCTTTCTGGCCCAATGCGCTGCGCCACCCTGTGCCAAGGATATTGAGGACCGGTTTCAGCTGAGCCATCCCACGGTATCCGGCCTTTTGGCCAGACTGGAGAAAAAGGAGTTTATCGCCCAGCGGCCAGACCCTCAGGACCGGCGGCGAAAGCTCATTTATATTCTCCCCAAAGGTGCGCGTTGCAACGAAACCATGCACGCCGTGATCCAGCACGGCGACAGAAAGCTCCTGAAGGGCTTTTCCCAGGAGGAGGCAGACCAGTTCCGGCAGTATTTGCTGCGGGCGCTGCACAATGTCGCTCCTGATTTTCAACCAGAAACGGAGGAATTCCAAAAATGATCAAACGACTGCTTCGGTGTGTCCGGGAATACAAATGGGCCGCCCTGCTCAGCCCCCTGGCCATGGTGGGTGAAGTGGCCATGGAAGTGACCATTCCCCTGGTCATGGCCGCTTTGTATGACCGGGGCATTGCCGCGGGCAATCTGACCGTGGTGTGGCAAAAGGCCCTGCTGCTGCTGCTTTGCGCCCTGGTCTCTCTGCTCTTTGGCGTGATGTCCGCCAACTATGCTTCCAAAGCCGCCACGGGCTTTGCAAAAAATCTGCGGCACGATATGTACTACCGTGTCCAGGACTACAGCTTTTCCAACATCGATAAGTTCTCCGCCGCCTCCATCGTCACCCGGCTGACTTCCGATGTGGCTACCCTGCAAATGGCCTTTCAGATGAGCATTCGTATGGCCATTCGCTGCCCTATGATGCTGATTCTCGCCACATTCTCCTCCCTGCGCATCAGCCCCAAGCTCACCACGGTATATTTTGTGGCCATTCCCATACTGGCCCTGGTGCTGCTTGGCATTGTCCCCCTGGTCTTCAAAATCTTTGACCGGGTCTTTAAGACCTATGACCGGCTCAACACCGTGGTTCAGGAAGACGTTCACGGCATCCGGGTGGTCAAAAGCTTTGTAAGAGAGGAAAAAGAGGTCAGCAAGTTCCAGGCAGTATCCGACGCTATTTATAAGGATTTCTGCAAGGCCGAGCATATTTTAGCGGTCAACGCCCCGGCCATGCAGATTTGCGTTTACGCCTGTATCCTGGCCATCTCCTGGGTGGGTGCCAAAATGGTGGTGGCCTCCGGCAACAATGCCGCCCTGGGTCTTACCACCGGTGAGCTTAGCTCCATGTTTACCTACACCACCCAGATCCTCACCAGCCTGATGATGCTCTCCATGGTCTTTGTGATGACCATTATGGCCCGGGCGCCCATGCACCGGTGCTATGAGCTGCTGGAGGAGACCCCGGACCTGACTTCCCCGGAACAAGCCCTGAAGGAAGTAAAGGACGGCTCCATCGACTTTGAAAACGTATCTTTCCGCTACTCTGCCAAGGCCAAGCGTCCGGCATTGCAGGACGTGAACCTGCACATCCCCTCCGGGGCAACCGTTGGCATTCTGGGTGCCACCGGCTCCTCCAAGAGTACCCTGGTCCAGCTGATCCCCCGGCTGTACGATGCCAGTGAGGGCACCGTCAAAGTGGGCAGCCGGGATGTCCGGGAATATGATCTGGAAGTTTTGCGGGACAATGTGGCCATGGTTCTGCAAAAGAACACCCTGTTCTCCGGCTCCATCAAGGAAAATCTCCGCTGGGGCAATCCCAATGCCACGGACGAGGAACTGGTACACGCCTGTACCCTGGCCTGTGCCGATGACTTTATCCGCTCTTTCCCCGATGGCTATGACACCCATATCGAGCAGGGCGGCACCAACGTCTCCGGCGGACAGAAGCAGCGGCTGTGCATCGCCCGGGCCTTGCTGAAAAAGCCCAAAATCCTCATTCTGGATGACTCCACCTCCGCCGTGGACACCCACACCGATGCCATGATCCGCAAGGCCTTTAAGGAAGAAATTCCCAACACCACCAAGCTGATCATCGCCCAGCGTATTTCCTCCGTCCAGGATTCCGATTTGATTCTGGTCATGGAAAACGGCCATGTGGCCTGTATGGGGACCCACGAAGAACTCCTGGTCTCCTCCCCCTTCTATCGGGGCATCTATGAATCTCAGCAGAAAGGAAGTGAAGACTAATGCCCGGTCCCGGAATGCGCGGCGATGGCCGCATGGCGTCTGACCCCAAAAAGACCCTTTTGCGGCTTTTGAGCTATATGAAAAACTACATCCCGCTATTGCTATTTGTCTTCCTTTGTATCATCGCAACCTCCGTTGCCCAGGCCCAGGGCAACCGGGCCTTGGGGCCTCTGGTGGATGACTACATTCTCCCCATGGTGGCCTCCGGCTCTACAGACTTTGGGGCGTTGAAAGCGTATTTACTCAAGCTCGCCTGTATCTTCCTCTTTGGCGCGCTGGGCAGCTTCCTGTTCAATTACCTGATGGTCGGCGTGACCCAGGGGGTGCAGAAAACCATCCGGGATGACCTGTTCGCCAAAATGCAGCGGCTGCCCCTACGCTACTTTGACAGCCACCCCGCCGGTGACATCATGTCCCGCTACACCAGCGACATTGACACCCTGCGGCAGATGATCTCCCAGTCCATTCCCCAGTGTGTCTCCTCCCTGGTGACCCTGGTGGTGGTGCTGTGGAACCTGATCGACACCTCCCTGGTGCTGACAGTCGTCATGTTCTTCACCGTGGCCCTGATCATCTACACCACCAAGGTTCTGGCCAAAAAGTCCGCCAAATTCTTTATCGGCCAGCAGAAATCTCTGGGTGCGGTGAACGGCTATATTGAGGAAATGATTTCCGGTCAGAAAGTGGTCAAAATCTTCAACCATGAGGAAGTCTGCAAAGAGCAGTTTGACGAGCTGAACGAAACCCTCCGGGCCAATGCCTACAACGCCGGAAAGTTTTCCAATATGCTGGGACCCATTAATAACAACCTGGGCTACATCCAGTACGCCATCCTGGCGGTGGTAGGCGGCATCATCTGCATCAAGTCGGATGGCTCCATGCTGACGCTTGGCAGTCTGATGGCCTTTATGGTTCTCTCCCGCAGTTTCAATATGCCCATCTCCCAGATTTCCAACCAGATCAACGCCATTGTCATGGCACTGGCCGGTGCCGAGCGGATTTTCGCCCTGATGGACGAGGAGCCGGAGCAGGATCAGGGCTACGTGACCCTGGTCAATGCCCAGGTAGATGAGGACGGCACCATCCACGAATGTCCCCGGCACACCGGCCACTGGGCCTGGCGGCATCCCCACCAGGCTGACGGCAACGTGACCTACACGGAGCTGAAAGGCGACATCACCATGGAGCATGTGGACTTTGGCTATGTGCCGGAAAAGACCGTCCTCCATGACGTGACCCTCTATGCCCATCCCGGTCAGAAAATCGCCTTTGTGGGTGCCACCGGCGCAGGAAAAACCACCATCACGAACCTCATCAACCGGTTCTATGACATTGCCGACGGCAAAATCCGCTATGACGGCATCAACGTCAATAAAATCCGCAAGCCCGACCTGCGGCGGTCCCTGGGTGTGGTGCTGCAGGAGACCAACCTGTTTACCGGCACGGTCATGGACAATATCCGCTACGGCAAACTGGATGCCACCGATGAAGAATGTATCCACGCCGCAAAGCTTGCCAATGCCGATGACTTCATCACCCGGCTGCCCGAGGGCTACAACACCATGCTGACCTCCAACGGCGGCAACCTCTCCCAGGGCCAGCGGCAGCTGATTGCCATCGCCCGGGCCGCCGTGGCAGACCCCCCGGTCATGATCCTGGACGAGGCCACCTCCTCCATCGACACCCACACGGAAGCCCTGGTTCAGGCGGGCATGGACGCCCTGATGAAAGGCCGCACCGTCTTCGTCATCGCCCACCGCCTCTCCACCGTCCGCAATTCCGACTGCATCATGGTCCTGGACCACGGCCACATCATCGAACGCGGCACCCACGAGGATCTGATCCGCCAGAAAGGCACCTATTATCAGCTCTATACGGGCGCGTTTGAGTTGGAATGAGGGAACATCACTGGAAGTGATGTTCCAATTGACAATGAACAATTGACAATTGACAATTTTGGAGTGAATCGGACGTTTATTTACCCATTCGATGCCGGTTTTGCGTTCGTAAAATGCGAAAAACGTGGTACATTAAATGTAGGGGCGGCAACCTGCCGCCCGCCACGTTGGATGTATAACCTGTGCGGGTGAATGGTACTGCCCAATACACGGTACAAAAGCTTCCCCTCCGGGGAAGCTGGCAGGGCGTAGCCCTGACTGATGAGGGTCCGCGGGGCGACCTGAAACGCTCTGGAAACTGTAGGCGAATTCGTAGAAACGTTTCTACCTCTGCGCCCATTGTTCCTGCAATGCGCAACGCCGCCCCGCCCCTCATCCACCGCCTGCGGGCGGTCCCCCTTCCCCGGTGGGGAAGGTCTTGAGAGCTTCCCTGGTGCGTACCAATAAACTCGGCACCCGAAAGCCCGGAACAAAAGCTTCCCCGCCGGGGAAGCTGGCAGGGCGCAGCCCTGACTGATGAGGCGGCGGGGCAGCGTGAAACATTCCAGAAACAAAAGGCGAATCCGTAAAAACGTCCCCCCGTTATGTCATTCCGACCGTAGCGCAAGCGGAGTGGAGGAATCCACCACGTGGCAGAAAGAACCAACGCAAGGTAAAATCAGCCACTTGGGAAGATTCCTCGACTCACTGCGTTCGCTCGGAATGACATGCGGGGGAGCAACTTCAAAAAATTCAGCGGAAGCATCCCGAAAATGGGGGTGCTTCCGCTTTTTTAGAGCTTACTTTCGCTCCACATTGAATTCCAGGGGGCCTTCGTGGACCACAAGCTTGGTGATGCCGCCCTCTGTAAGGTACACATCCCAGAACTCGTACTTGGACTGGAACTCCACCTCGCACTGGAAGGTCACTTTCCACATGCCGGCGGTCTCGTCCCGGTAGACTTTGGTGCCGATTTCTCGAGAACGCTGGGGGTACTCTTTCTGGGCCAGTTTTGCGGCGGTCAGGGGGTCTGCCACCGTCTGGGAGGTGGTATTGACAAAGCCCTGCTGCCGGGTGTCAAAGCCGCCGGAGGTGTACTTTTTCTCCGCCTCTTCCCAGGAGAAGGTATTCCAGGTGAGGTTTTGTACGGAGGAAGCGATCTTCTGCCGGATTTCCTCCGGGCTGTCTTCCCGGATTTCAATGGAGGTTACGTATTCTGTCCCGTCAGGGTCCAGCAATCTGTATTCCATAAAAACCAGGTTTCCGCTGTCATCAAACCGATAGGTCAGCACCGCGCTGCAATCCAGGTTTTCACCGATGGTCCAATTTTTGGTAAAGCGAACCATCTCCGGGCTGACCACGCCGGTGCCCTCCGGGAAAGAAATGGTGTGGTTGTCCCGTTCAAAGAACAACAGAGACGGCCCATCCTCAAAGCTTGCCCAGGTGTAGCCGCCGCTGTTCGGGGTCAGGCATCCCACACCGACCCCCAGAATCTTGCTGGTCGCATCCTCCGGGTTTTCCCGGACGTCATTATAGCCCACGCCGTCATAGCGGATGGTCATGTCCGTTCTGGGGAACAGCTTTTTATCATCCTCCGTCCACAGGTCCTTGGGCTTTTTCGGGCCGTTCCTCTTGCTGACCGTCATGAAGTTCTCGCCATCGGTCCAGGTTTCCGTGTCATTTCCATTGGCGTACGTATACCAGTGCAAAACTTTCCGGGCTTTCAACTCCTCCAGCTTTTCATAGCACCGCTCCACCGCGGCCTTGGTTTCCGGGGAATTGAGGTCCACGCTTTCGCAAAGCTCAAACTCCGCATAGAACGCCGCGGTCTTGCTGCCGCCCTGGGCTTCCCGGCAGGTCACGTATTTTCCCATCCGGTATTGACCGGGCTGTAACTGGCCGTAAAGGGGTGTCCAGTCCAGATAGCCGAAAGCACCGTACTCTTTGTTGATGCCGATGCCCTGGAGCGTCCAGTTGGGAGTCGCAATGGTGGGAAGAACCTGCCACTTCCCGTCCGCCTTTTTTTCCAGCCAGTATTCATCGGTGGTGGAAAGAACGCCCTGTCCCAAAGGGGCCTGAAAATAGACCACATCTGCGCCGTTGCTGGAAAGCCGGTCATCATCCACCCGGAAGGTAAAGCCCCAGCTGTCCTTTTCCGCCTGGTTGTCCAGGTCCTGGGCGGAAATCGCCCCTGCCGTCATGGAGCGGCTTGCCTGAGCGAAAATGGTTTCAGGGGTCTCGTTCTCATAGCCCTGATTGACCGTATTCACATAGAAAAGCTCCAAAAAAGCCCGGGCGGTATTGGGATAGTTGGGCTGGTCGATGATGACCCGCAGCAGCGTCCCCTCCAAATCGTAGACAAAAATCACGGTCTCGGTATAAACGGTCTTGTTTTCATCCTGCCAGCGGGCATTAAAGGCCACTTCCCGGATCTGGTCTTTCACGGTGTCGTGGACGGGGACCACGGTATCCATATCCCACAGAAACAGATTTTTCCAGGCTTCAAATCTCAGGTCTTCTTCATTGGTTTCCACCCAAGCCTCTTGATACCAGGCGTAATGCTTCCCGCCGTACTCCATGCGGCCATTGGCGGTTTCCGGCCCGGAGGAGGACAGGTAGTTCCACAGCCGGTCCTCCCCCAGCTTTACCAGGTTCGTTTGAAAAAGGACACCGCCACCTGTATCAGTGCCAAGAATCTCATAATGAAACTCCGGCTGCCGGAACTTTTCTTCCAGGTCCTCCCGGCACTGGGTGATTTGGGCCATCTGGGCTTTCTGCTCCGGTGTCAGCTTCACAGACTTCTCGGAGGGACTGGTCAAAAAGCAGATGGCCACAAAGAAAAAGGCCAGAACGCCCAAAAGGCTGAGCCAAAAGCTGGGCTTTTTGTAATTCAGGACTGATAAAATTCGTTTTTTCACGTTAACCTCCCCAAACGCAACGGGGCTTGCGGCGAAGTGGAACTGACGGCTGGAACAGGACAGCAGGGCTGCGGAATAGGACTTCCGCTCCTCCACCTCCATAAACCGCACCACCCGCTCATCGCAGGCCATTTCAATATCCTTACACAAACAGATGTAGGCCACCCACACCAGTGGATTGAACCAATGGAGGGCCAGGGCCAGAAAGCCGATCATTTTGATCCAGTGGTCTCCCTTGTCCAGGTGGGTGCGCTCGTGGGCCAGAATGTACCGGCGGCTCTGGTTGGACATACCCATGGGAATCAGAATTTTGGGCTTTACAAAGCCCAGGATAAAGGCCGTATCGATCCGGTCCGACTCCCAGCCGCCCCGGATGCGCACCGCCTCCCGGACCCGGTTTTTAAGACGGCAATAGGAAATCAGACTGTAGATTCCAAAGCCCCCGGCAATCACCGCCCAGAGGCACATCCCCCAGACCCTCCAACTGCCCTCCGGAAGGCTCGGCAGCGCAAACCGGGGCTGCAAACTCAAATCGCTGCGAAGCTCAATCGGCAGTAGCAGCCGGATGCCCGCCAAAAGCCACAAAAGGCAAATATACTTTTTGGGCGTTTTCCACAGCACCAGCCGGATCACCAGTACCGCCAGAATCAGGATGCTGCCGTGGAAGCTGGCAGTCAGCAGATTTTCCGCAAATCCATCCACATCTTATTCCTCCCCGTAGCTGTTAATCAGGGCCTGAAGCTGCTCCACCTCCTGGCGGGAGAGCTTTTTGGACTTGGAAAAGGCGGCAATAAAGGCGGGCATAGAGCCTTCAAAGGTCTCCTCTACCATTTCGTCAAGCCGGGACGCCTGGGCCTCCTCCTTGGAAATCAGGGCCGTGACCACGGTGTTTTCGTTTTTCACCACTCCACGCTCGGAAAGCCGCCGGATCACCGTATAGGTGGTGGCTTTGCTCCAACCAAGGTGTTCCTTGCACAGCTCCACCAGCTTGCCGGAGCTTACCGGCTCGTTGTCCCACAGGATCAGGCAGAAACGGTATTCGCTTTCAAAAATCTTTGGTGCATCCATATTCAAAACTCCTTTCAGGTTTAACGCGTTAAACTTTACATCTTGAGTTTAACACGTTAAACCAGCTTTGTCAAGCATGATTTCTGTTTTTTTCATTTTCTCCCTGTCCCGTGCCGGAATTTTCAAATTCAGAGCCAGAAGTGAATTGCATTTTTTGGCATATTATGTTATATTTAGTTATAATGTTATGAAGAACGCTCTGATGCAATCCGCCCATGGCGGGCGCAAAAAATCCGCGATTTCCCCGCCGATGTGGTTTTCAGAGCTTTTCAAGGGAGATTATTATGGTATTTTCCAGTCTGATTTTCTTATACGGCTTCTGGGGGCTGTCGGTACTGGCCTGTGGGCTGTGCCGCAGCAAGGAGGGGCGCAACCGGTCCCTTTTGATCGCGTCCCTGATTTTTTACGCCTGGGGCGAGCCAAAATATGTGCTGCTTCTGATGCTGATGGCCTTTGTCAGCTGGCTTTGCGCCCTTAAAATTGACCGGGCCGAGGCACCGGGGATCAAAAAGCTCTGGCTGTGGCTGTGTGTGGTGGTGGACCTGGGACTCATTGGGTACTTCAAATACGCCGGACTTTTTTTTCGGCTCTTTGGCACCGTTCCGGACTTTATCAGCCGCATCACCCTGCCCATCGGCATATCCTTTTACACTTTCCAGCTGCTGACCTACGTGGTGGATGTCTACCGGGAAGAAGCCTGGGCGCAGGAAAAATACAGCAATGTTCTACTATATGCCGCCCTGTTTCACCAGTGCGTGGCAGGACCCATTGTGCGCTATCAGACCATTGCGGATGAACTCTTTGGTGACCGGGAATTGCAGCCCCAATGGGCCAAGGGCGTATCCCGGTTTGCGGGGGGGCTTGCCAAAAAGGTGCTGCTGGCCAACCCCTGCGGGGCCTTGGCGGAAACCCTGATTCTGGCAGAGTCCACCGCCACAGACCCCGCCGCCCTTGCTGCCAATTTGCAGGCCCTGGGGAATCTTTCCGTTCTTGGGGCCTGGCTGGGTCTGCTGGCCTATGCCCTGCAAATCTACCTGGATTTTTCCGCCTACTCCGATATGGCCATCGGCATGGGCTGGATGGTGGGGCTGCATTACCCCGAAAACTTCAAATATCCCTACGTCTCCCGTTCCGTTACGGAATTCTGGCGGCGGTGGCATATTTCCCTGGGTTCTTTCTTCCGGGATTACGTTTACATCCCCCTGGGGGGCAACCGGGGCAGCACGGCCCGGGTGGTATTCAACACCTTTGCGGTGTGGGCACTTACGGGACTGTGGCACGGAGCCAGTTGGAACTTTGTGCTGTGGGGATTGTGGTTCTTCCTGTTCCTGATGCTGGAACGGTGGTTCTTGAAGCCCGTTCTTCAAAAGCTGCCTGTTGCGTCCAATCTCTATCTGCTGCTGGTGGTGCTGCTGGGCTGGGTCATTTTCCGCTACAGTAGCGTTTCCTTGGGCTGGACGCTGATCAAGAGTCTCTTCGGAGCCAACGGCAACGCCCTGACCTCTTTCTCAACGAAAATCCAGCTGGACAGCAACCGGTATCTGCTGTTGGTCTCCATTCTGGCGGCAACCCCCGCCACCCATGAGTTCAAGGGTTGGCTGGAAGCCCGTGTCCAGGGAAACGCCCTTGCATCCAGGGTCTGGGACATTCTGCTCTACAGTCTGCTCCCCGTGGTACTGCTGCTGCTGAGTACCGCCTGTCTTGTAGGTGACAGCTACAATCCTTTCCTTTATTTCCAATTCTGAGGTGCGATATGGACCATTTAAAAGGCAAAGATTTTTGGAAGGTACTTCCTTTCTTCCTGGTGCTGGGTCTGCTGACCCTGGCGGCCTACTGCATTCCGCTGCGGCCCACAGTTTCCTACACGGAAAAGCGGACGCTGACCCAGTTTCCGGAATTCACCCTGCCCAAGCTTGTATCCGGAGAATACTTTAGGGGCATTACCCTATGGTTTTCTGACACCTTCCCAGGCCGGGAAACCTGGCTCAATGTCAGCGCGGAAATTCAGAATCTCTATGGCAGCTCCGATGTGTACGTAGCTCCGGCCCTGCCGGATGTAGCGGAAGTGCCGGAAATCCAGGAAGAGCCAGTGCAGCCGGAAAAACCGGAAGTCGCCCCGGCCAAACCTAAGGAAGAGACCCAGCCCCAGGAGACCACCCCGGCAACCGATGCCACCGAGGAGCAAAAGTGGGGCGGAGTCGATGCCGGAGCGGCAGAGGAAATCGGCAAAGGTGCCGTCATCCAGATCGGTGACTCCGCCTTTAACCAGATGGGCATGAACGAGGGTCTGTGCAAACGCTATGGCCAGTCCCTCAGCCGTCTGGCGGAGCTTCTGCCGGATGTCCGGGTCATCAGCGCACCGGCCCCCACCGCCGTCGGCGTAATGGTGGAGCCTCAATATCTGGAAAATCTGAACTGCGCCCAGCAGGATCTGGTGCAGAACACCCTCCACGAAAACATGAGTGATGCCGTTGTAAAAGTCGATGTGTTCTCCAATCTGGTTTCCCACAACAGTGAATACATCTACTTCCGCACCGACCACCACTGGACCGCCCTGGGTGCTTACTACGCCTACGAGGCCATCTGTCAGGCAACGGACCAGACCCCGGCCCCGCTGGACAGCTTCACCCCCTGGGACCAGGGTACCTTTACAGGCAGCCTTTACGGCCAGGCCCGGTGGCCCCACAAGCTCAAAAAGGACGACTGTATCGCCTACATCCCCCAGGGCGACATCACCATGATGGTCAAAGACAAAGGCTCTTTCCAGGAAATGCCCCTGCTGCGGGACATGACCAAGGGCAACGAAAACGAAAAATACGTGACCTTCCTCAGCAGCGACCACGCCCTGTGCGAGATCACCAACAATTCCCTGCCGGAAGGCACCGCATGTCTATTGGTCAAAGACTCTTTCGGCAACTGCCTGGCCCCGTTCCTGACCCAGAATTATCACAAGGTATACGCCATGGACTACCGGAAATACGGCGTATCGGGTCTTAAATACTTCGTAGAAAACAACGAGGTCCAGGACGTGATTTTCAGCCCCTACCTCATCGCCACCCAGTCCATCCTGGGCAACGACCTGATCAGCGGGCTTTGCAACTAAAAAACCCCAGGGCTGCCAGCAACGGCGGCCCTGGGTTTTTATGTTCCGAAAATGTGAAAACGTTGTCCATTGCCGTTGGGGACGGCATATACAACCTGTGGGGTTGAACGGTACCACCCCATATACGGTACATCCAATGTAGCGGCGATGATTCATCGCCATCCAGCCCCGGCGAGGGGCTGGCTCCGTTGGATGTTACGGATACAAACGTACCACGATTCCGGCTTACGCCGGATGGCGGCAGGTTGCCGCCGCTACAGCGGATACGTCCATTGTGTTACCGTTTGGTCGTTGCGGCTCAAGCATCGGTAGGTAGCGGGCGGCAGGTTGCCGCCCCTACGTCAAATTTGTTCGGTATTACCGCATATTTAACGTTTCTATCTATGTTTTGCAGTTCGTAAAATGTGGAAAACGTGGTACATTATCGTAGGGGCGGCAATCTGCTGCCCGCCACGTTCCGAATAGAACCTGTGGGGGTGAATGATACCCCCGTCGGTCAATACCCAAACTGCCGGCTGACCACGTTTCCGTCAATGGCGTTCAGGGTCAGCATGGGCTGGGTGGTGTAGCTCATGCCCTTTTCGTTGTAACCCCATTTGTTGGGGGCCACGTCATACCAGTCGCTGGTCCCCCAGAAATCCCAGACGGGGACGATGGTTCCCTGCATGGAGCCTTTGTCCCGAATGCGCATCAGGGATAGGGAGACTTTGGTGATGTCCACATCCATGCGGGTCTCATCACCGTTGATCCGGTCTATTTCTACCAAACTCCGCACCTCTGACGGCCCGATGATCACCACCGGCAGCATGGTATTTGCAATGGAGGCGATTTC
>CAKTQE010000009.1 GCA_934593275.1 uncultured Oscillospiraceae bacterium
AAAGCTGGTACGGAAGGTTTTGCCCAGAATTGCAGATGCTAAACGCTGTCATAAAATTATAAATCACATAGCATATGGAGAATGCTTTGATGTTCCGTCTATTATTTTTTTGTTAAAAGCTGTGATGGATGAGTATGACGATCATACAATACAACAGAATGTTCTGAATTGCATGAGTGCTGATTCCGTAGACCGTTTATTTAAGAAACTTTATGCAGCGAGTGAAAGCTATGAAGATACGATTGCTGAATTAGAACTCGGATATCTAAGAGTTCGAAAAGATCCCCCTACATTTCTTTTAAAGCAACTAAGTGAGAACCCAGAAATGTTTGTAGATGTGTTGTCGCGTATTTACATAAAAGATGGAGAAACAAAAGGTTCAGTCAGTAGGGAGGCCGTTCCAACAGCAGTTTTTTACAAAGATTTTCTTGCACAAATGAAGGTGTTGCCCGGGACTGATTTGGAAACAGGCCAGATTAATTCTGATATTCTTCATAGGTGGCTTTTAGATGTTTCTCAGCTTTCTGAAAAACGTGGCTACAAAACTGGCTGTGAGCGAGAAATTGGAAGATTGCTTTCTTATTCTCCCTGTGGGAATGATGGTTTATGGCCTGCTGAGTGCATTCGAGAATACCTAGAGGTATATGGCAATGAAACAGTTATGGAGGCACTGAAAGTCGCTCGGTATAACCAACGAGGTGTACATTATGCTACGGCAGGAGTAAATGAGCGTGAACTTTCACGCCGCTACGAAAGATATTCTCTTGAAATGGAAGTCATTTATCCGCATACAGCCCAAATGCTACTTGACATAGCAAAAACTTACGACTGGGATTCTCGAAGAGAATCCCAGAGAGAGCTAATTGGATATTAAAAATTCGTTCGAAAATATCCCTGTTTATGTTATTCTTGGACGAAACATAATGCACTCCAGAAATCACTCGGTAGTTCTATGATATGTTCTGGGTGCAGATCAAGACATTTTGTCAAATCGTGCGGTATGCTCGTCTCCTCACTGACTTCTCATCCCACCTTACATACCGTTCAGTACAGGTTTGGTCAATCACATAAGCACGACAGAGTTGTATCGGTCAAGAATGCTGTAATAAACCTCACCCTCGTATTTCAAAGTGGCAGGCCTCTCATTTGAGGCCTGCCATTGGTTCATATACCGAGTTGTATAGTAAGCGTCAATCTCCCCCACAAAGAAACTGCCGGACACCGCCCAGGTTGTCCGGCAAAAAATCAAAATATGTCCGCTACGGGAACCTCACCGAGGAACGCATCCACGGCATCACCAATCGCATCCCGGAATGCCTCATCCGTCATCCAGGAGCAGGTGGAGTAGTGCGTTCAATTGTGTCTACGAACCTCCGTGCCAGGCGTGGATGTTCCCGTTCAAATTCAGGAAAGTAATCAATCACATACCCGGAATAATCCAGGTCGAAATCTTCCCGGCTCATGTCGCCGTTGGCAAAATCGATTACGAAATTCACCAGAAAGGCACCGTGCTTTTTGAGTTTCATTTTTACAAACCATCCCTCACTTGGTATATGCGATACATTTTTCCGGTGCGTTCCAGGGCAGCAGGCTTTCAACAATATTGGGAACCTTCAAGTCCGCATTGTTTGCGGTTTTTAACAGCCATGTCAGGTATCGATATGGGTCCAGTCCGTTCTCAATGGCCGTCTGGATCATACTGAACATGATCGCGCTGCCTGCTGCTCCCTTTGGTGTATTGGAAAACAGAAAGTTCTTTCGGTCAATGACAAAGGGCTTGATGCTTCTTTCCTCCCGGTTATTGCTCAGCTCCAGCCTGCCATCCTTGAGATAACTCGTCAGGTAGGGCCACTGCTCTTTTAGATAAGTAAACACCTTTCCCAAGGCAGACTTGGGTGCGGCTATTCTGGTATTCGTCCATGCTAACATAGCGTCTAAAACAGGTTTTACCTGCTCCAGTCGCTGGTTATATCGCTCTTCCGGTGTCAGATCTGCCCAGCTATCCTCCAGTTTGAACAGGAGGTCACAATAGGCCAGCCCCTGGGCAGCGGAACTGCCATTTGCTTTTCCATTAGGCAGGGATTTCATTGCCTCGTCAAATTTTTGCGCCCAGCAGCCAACTACCGTAATTTCTTCCGGAAGGCTGTGGTATCCGGCATACCCATCCGTGTGGAGATAACCTTAATCCATCCGGGAATTCTTTTGGATGCTTTGCTCCCCGTCCTGGCTGGTATTTGTACAGATCGATGGGCCTGTCCGTATCTCCGCTGGTTCGGTAGCGCCTTTGGCTGGTCCACACTTAACCCTTCCATGAGCCAGCGATATTGTTGGGCAGTCAGGCTTCTGGCCTCGCTTTCTTTTCGCGGCCATTGGAAGGAACCGGATTCCAGACGCTTGTACAGCAGCACAAATCCGTTGCCTTCCAAGTACAACGCCTTGATTCGGTCCCGCCGTCTGCCGCAAAACAAAAATAATGTGTTGGTGAACGGATCTAACTGGAATTCTTGTTGGACTATGGCTGCCAGTCCGTCAATCCCACGTCGCAGGTCTGTGTAGCCACAGGCAATATTCACCTTGTCCGCTCCGGCAAAGTCGCTCAGCATGACTTTAATACCCGCAGCACCGTTTCCGTGGTGACTGCATCCGCACCGGAATAGATATCCGCCTCAGCTCCGGCAATACGAACCGTGACAGCCACGCCGCCGGATGGCCGAACATTCTGTGTTGGTGCAATTTCCACGAAAGCAGGCTGCCGAATCGGTTGCTGTTGTTCCGACAGCGCATGGAATAGCCGCCTTTGCCAGTAGTAATAGGTCTTCTCGGAAAAACCGTTTTCCTGACACCACGCCCGAACAGTCATACCGCTGCCACGACAGGCTGTGATTCTGGCTGCCCAATTCTCCAGCCGCTCGGACATTACTTGCAGATTTCGATCCATTTTGACCATCTCCCAATTTGACAAATATCTCCCATAGACTGCATGGGAGATATTCGGGGTTTGGGATATTATCTCATGCGACGACATTGCTACGCAAGTTGTGGGGAGGTTTGACGCTTACTTTTTAACCAACAATTGGGGGGCAAATTGGGGCCAAACTGGATGATGGAAATTATCATACATAACTTTTTGCGCCTCAAAATATAAGTATCTGCAAGTTGCATATACTATCTGCTACTATACGGGAGTATTGCAAACTATTGTGAGTCGAAGGGAGGCTTGACACTTGCCTTACTTATCTGTTGTATTTTTTGAGGTTTTCTTTTTTTCGTTCCCTGTTTCTTTCTGAATTTGTTCTGCTTCCTTGATCCACCCAATTTCTGTTATCCTGTATTTTTTCCTGCTTTCTGCCCTTGTCTCTATCAGTGTGTTTATCCCATGTTGAATTTCTCGCACCCTTAGTATGCTCCGACATAAATTATTCCCCTTTCATTGGAATTTTATAATATTCTCGATAAACAGTCGTAGTGCATAATTACAACACCACAGCATATAAAATTGATTGTATGCATAATAGGAATCTGTTAGTCTGGGAAATCTCTAAGTTGCCTATATCACTTCAATGAAAATCACTACGTCGTTTTGATTGTCAGTTTCCCAGCATCCATCTGATAGACGACATCACACAATACTGCAATATCCTCTTGGGAATGACTGGCAAGAATGATTGTTTTTCCCTTTGCACGAAGTTCTTTCAACAGAATGCGCATATCCTGAACACCTTGATTGTCTAATCCATTCATGGGTTCGTCCAGAATCAGCAGTTCCGGATCTTCCATGATAGCTTGCGCAAGTCCCAGTCGCTGACGCATACCTAGGGAATAGTTGCCAACATGCTTCTTGCTGTCAGGGTCGAGCCCCACCAATGCGATTGTGTCACGTATTTTTTGACGATCAGGTTTACCGGACAAGGCTGCTAAATAGTACAGATTACGGTAGCCTGACGCATTTGGAAGAAAGCCAGGGTTTTCAATGATGGCACCGACTCCTTTGGGTACGTGAATGCCGTCACCAACAGGCTGTTCCAGGACTGTAATTTCTCCCTCCGTTACGGCCAGCAGCCCACAAATACACTTGAATAGAACCGTTTTTCCGGAGCCGTTTCGCCCAATGATCCCATAGATTTTGCCTATTTCAAAAGATACGGTTACGCCTTCTACCGCCGTCGTTTCTTTGAACCGCTTTGTAACATTTCTAAGCTTTACTGCATAATCCATGATAGTTACTCCTTGTCTGTTTCCACATTGCATTTTCCTATAGTGAGAATCAATAGAATACTCAGTCCCAGTCCCAGCAGAGCCGGGCACAATATTCCGTAGGCATGAGAGGGTAGAAACTGTTCACTGTGCCCCATTAAGCTGTAGTCCATCCAGTTGAGTGGCGATAACCAAAGTATAAATCTAATAGGTCCAGGATTTTGTGCACTATGGTCTAGGATCAGGGAAATTGCCGTTAGGGCAGCAATGAGAAAGGCACCCCATCCTTTACGTAGCCAGAGGTTGCAGGCGGCCATGATAACACCCAGTAGAAAACAAACCATGCTTATGGTACCAAGGCACCATAAGGTTACAGTGATTGGATTAGTATTCTTTACAATGGAATAGGGAAACTCCACATATACATGGAATACCCCTGGTACACCATTCATGGTGGCGGTACGTAAAACAGGACCCCAGTCACTGTTCCATTTGAGCTGCGGAATGAGCCATATCCAGGAAAGCACCCACATTATCAGTGCAAAACCAAGGCTGACGGCCAAAATATACAACAGTTGCCCCGTTATCCAAGCTCGTTTACCGGTTCGCTGCATTACAAATTGTTGTTGACTAGTGCGGAAAGGGGCATCGGAAATCAACAGAACAAAGCCAAGCATGATTGGCAAAAAACTAGCTCCCATGCACGGCATAAAAGGCAGCACCCAGGGTGAAATGGGATTTTCTAACGAGGCAGCATAGTCCACAAGCCCATGAAGCCGATCATAGCTGTACAGAAGCAGGTAGAGGATTGCGGTCAAATATTTGGGGTCACTTTTCCAATGAAGTAAATTTAGTTTTACAATTCTCAATTCTCTCATTACATGTACTCCTTTCCCAGCCGGAGTAGAAAGCGAATACCGTAATAAACTGCTAGTACCGCCAATACAAGTACAGTCCACAAGTAGCTAAATCCAGCATCAGCAATGGGCTGTCCAAAGAATAACTGCATAGGACTGACTAAACTCCATAACGGGCTGGAAACGATTCGTGTCAGCAGACTAAGAATACAGTCCGCCATATAGTACCCAATCAGCGGAGACAAAAAACCCACATATGCATTGGGAATCCAGGTCATAATCATCAGTGAGAATAATGCAGCCTGTCCACACACTAAGCCAGTATGAAAGGACTTTATAACATAATACCACCCCGGCCCTTTGGTTGCGGCTAAGACCGCATAGGTATTCTCTACTTCCTCATAACGAACAGCGGGAGGGATTCCAAGGGTTGAAAGGACACCAATGAATACCCACAGCGCAGTTGCCCCCATCAAGAAGGCGGAGATAAAGACGGCGATTGCTTTGCAGATACCATATGTCATAACATCAATTCGTTCTACAGCCTGCTGCTGAAATCCGCATTCCTTCTCCGTCAGATAGCTGAACGCATAGGGAACTGTGGCAATGGACAAAAGCACTGGCCCGGTGGAGAACTCTCCGTCTAGTCCAAGGCGAATTAACTGGATCACACCGGCAAAAACAGCTCGATCATGGGTTTTTACCTGCTGCGCCGCATTGAATGCCATCCATACAAGCATCATAAGGATTCCAATGACAAATCGCCGGGAAGAAAAGGCTCTACATAGCTCCAAAATCAGGGTATGCCCAACCTCTTTATTAGAAAAATACTTCTTTGAAGATTTCAATTTATCCGCTCCTATCACTCCTAAATATCCCCGCCTGCCGGGGCGGGGATATCAGATATTTTGTTACGGCTGGAAGTTCCCGTTGATGGACATGGCACCAGTTGCTCTAAACATTAAGCGAACGTCAATAGATTCACTCAAATCCAAATCGGAGTAATAGTATAGGAAGTAATTGTCGATCTGGTTGAATGGGCCACTCTCATAGGAGAGATCAGATCCACTTTTTCGCTGCAATTGGAAGTAGAGCTTCCCGCCGCTGAAAGTACTTCCATCCTTAACGCTGACCGCTCCGCTCTGGCTTGAATCAGTCTTGGTTCCGTAGCGATATTTGGTTCCACCACTGGTGCTGAATGCATAGTTGTACGAATACTTATCGGAGGCATATGCCGCCTCCGCAAGCACGGGGATCAGTATCGCAACCAGTAGAACGGCTATCAGAAATCGCTGATAGTTGTGCAATCGACTCATCTTCACGAAATTGTCCTCCTTGATGTTTGATTTTATCAACATAGATCCCATTCCGGCACATGGACATCTACATTTACCACTCCATGCCTGTAAAGGCATCAATGTACATGTTTTCAAAGAGACGCACATCTAGTCTTGTTGAGCTGTAGGAGAGCCGTGCGACCCATACAGGACGAAGGAGCCAGCGATTCCCGTCCTGAGTATAACGATACATTAGCCGCAGCTCCTCGATTTGCATATCCTCCCTGACTAAGTCATACGCATACTTTTCCTTCACGGTCTCCATAGCCGCATGGGCAGAAACTACCGACTGCGCCGGAGATTCCTCTGGCCCAATTGTCCAAGGTGTATCTATGTACAGGTAAGAAATGCCGTCCTTTGTATACCACACTATGACCTCACTGTTGACGTATGTGGCCGTGGAGTCGCTGTCATCGTATAGGTAGGACATAGGGACGCCGGAGACGGAGAGGCCGAAACTGAACAGATAGGCATCGTCGTCCTCGGACCAGCCGTCCCGTAGGGTAAATCCATTATTTCCCGATTCCCCGATAATCGGTGCGAAGCGTTCTTCTGCGACCAGGCGCTGCCCCGCCTCTGCCATGGTGTTGTGGTCGATGTATAGCGTCCGCAGAAGTGTCAAATTCGTAAGCCCGAGGACGCCTAGTGCCTCCCGCACCGCTAGCTCGGCCTGGGCCTCTGTAGCAAAGGAGAACTCTCTGGGATCTGTGAACATCCAGCCTACCATGTTATCCGCATTTGACAGGTAAGAGTCTTCTCCCCTGTAAATAGGATATTCTCGCCAGAGCTCTGAGCGCACCGGGTCACGATAACTGAGATATGCATACGGATGCTGGGTAAGGCTGTGCGCATAGTGGAAGATCCATCCGTTGTCACATTCGCCTTTGTAATAAATCATGTCTCCATCGTCCGACTCCTGAGCTGTTACGATGCGGCTACCACAGTGCTCTACAAAAGCATTAATTTCCTCTTTCGTAAAAACCTTTGGAGAGCCGACATAAATTCCTGCCATTCCGTCAGCGGGGTATCCCACTACATCGGCATCAATATGGAAGTTATCATTGACAGTTTCCCGAATGTGGGTAGCTTCTGCGCTGATCAGATGCCCTTGAAAAGGGAGTATATCGTCTTGCAGATCAGCCTGTGGTTGTGTTTCCGATAAGGGATTTGTGTTTGCACATCCAGTGAGGCATACAAAAATTCCCAGAAATACAGCCATCTTGCGCAGCATCTTTTTGTATCGATCGTTCATTGAGTGTTACTCCTTTCCGTTTTTCACTTCGAAATGGGATTGTGAATATGAAATTTGAATCACTTTACCAATAACCCAATCCATAGGAATACAACCTACCTCTGGACTACGACTGTCCGTTGAATGATTCCGATTATCTCCCATTACAAAGAGACTCCCATCGGGCACGAAGTACGTTTCAATCCTTATGTCTGTCATATTCCGCATGGGGTCATCATCTTCTTGGTTAATATAAGACTCACTCAGAAGTTCACCGTTAACAGCGACTGTATTTTGTTCATAATTTATTTCGACAGTATCCCCTCCTGTCCCAATAACTCGTTTAATCCAAAACTCCTGAGTATCAGGAACACTCTTGGTCTTAAATACCACAATATCTCCGCATCTAATATCCTTTTCCTTCGGTTTTATCAAAAAGATTTGCCCGTTTTCCAGAGTGGGAGACATTGACAACCCGTTTACCACTACGATTTTCAAGAAGAAAGTATTTACGATTAAAAAGAAAGCCACGATTCCCACAATGAGGATCAGCACCTTTATCAAAGAAAAATTGTTCTGCTTTAATTTCCCTATGGTGCTTGAAAAAAACTGCATTCAAAAATCACCGCCTCGTTTGAGTGACGTTGATAAACTAACATATTCCGTCCTTTATTTCCACATTTATAACGCAACTGCTACATATTTGACGCAAAAGCGAAAGCGCATAGCGGGTCATTATCATATCATCTCTAGAAAGGCGTTCCAGGCGAACATCTAATTCCTGATTATCAACGCTTCAAAACCAGCAGTATTTCGAATAAACACATTTCCTATGGAAAAGAACAAAGGGAAGCTATCAGCAAATGTGCCGTTAGCTTCCCTTTAGATAAATCACATTACAACTTTTTGACGTGCTGCTCACTGTATGGCTGTACCATGTTCTCCTTTTTAGGACGAACAGGTTGGTAACATAGTGCCACGCATACGGGCGGCCATCCGTATACCTCCTGTTCTGTAATGTGTTTGATCAGATGTTTCGCCGTTTTCTCAATGTTGGTGTTCCGTTGTTTCATGTTGTTTTCCTCCTTGTTGAATATTTGCAAAAATTAGCATTACCGCGTCCATTACAATGCCAAGCATTATCCCACTAGCAAGCTGATCTAATCGTGTTACATGTAAAGTAGCCAGCAACATAATCCAAATAAGAAGCAGTTTTTTTGCACTTTTTGCACATGCTGCCAATTCTTCCGCAGATAAAGCCATATTCGGATGGTTATAAGGCGCTAATAAAAAAATTGAAATTACCGAAAAAAGCAAAAGAGAAGTAGCTGTAGCAGCATTCAAAATACCTGGTAGAACGCCTAAAAAGAATAATTCCGAAATGAGCGAAAGAATAAGGCAACCTGCCAACGTTTTAGCGTGGAATCCGCTGGTTCGGGTCCGAAGTGAGAAAAAACTGATATAAAATGCGATCGACATTGCGGGAGTAGTAACCAGCGAACCAATGATGAGCATAGGAATAGAGACAAGAACAGTAGTCACTCTTTTTTTTATTCCGTAATGAAGCCACGGGGCTTGGTCCTGAGTGATGTATCCTTTGGCAATGCTTATATCCACGAGAGCGTTTATATACTTCATATTGCCCCTCCAATTTTCTTTATTTTAGCAAACGTCCTCGCTATTTTCTGCAAATCCAGCGCAACTGCTACTTTTTTGTCCTGAAATCGAATCCCGCGCAAGAAGAGCCGGGCATTTCTGACTCCAATAGAAAGCAGACAAGAGCGGTTGCATAATCGTTACAGCCGCTCTTGCCTGCTTATATATATTTCTAAGGAATTTCCGCCACGAATTGAAACCAACCATCATTGTAAGCAAAGGTGTACTCTGCATTTAGCCGTTCCAATATATACTTTACTGCTGGGATACCGAAGCCGTGTTCTGTCGCATCGGGCTTACTTGTTGGAATTTCATTGTTCACGATGACAACCGGATTTGAAGTGTTGCGAATGGAAATATAAGTGCTGTCTTCCTTCAAAATGGTGCATAGTATTTCTCGCCGCCCATCCAGCCTGAGACACGCTTCGATTGCATTGTCTAAAAGATTCGATAAAAGAACCACCAATTCATCTGTTTGATAGGAGATGGAAGAAAGATCATTTACCTGCACGTGCATTGTTATTGCGTTTTCTTGTGCAAGCTGATGCTTCTGGTTCAAAACGACATCTATCACCGGATTGCTTGAATTGACGCAAAAGATTCGTAATGTTCGGTTAGCCTGTAGGGTTCGGATATAGTCTTTTGCGGAGTCATATTCTTCCTGGTCCAGCAAGTCTCGCAGCACTTGAATATGTCGTTCAAATTCGTGAGTCGCTTTCCGCTGTACACTGTAGTTCTTTTTTAAGGCATTGTAGTTTTCTGTCTGAAGAGAAATCTGTTGCTTCAGCAATCTAGCATCTTGCTCATGTTCCGTTGCCTTTTCGATACCCGATATAATATATAGCATGGCGATATTGGCTGCCATCAAAACAACACTGAAGATCACAATACTAATTGATATGTCTCCGTCTCTCGGCCCATAATAGAAGAACATCAAAAACACGAATATGCTGACTGCCGGGAACAGAACCGATAGAAGGAGCCACTTGTCATACCATTTCCCCCAACTACGCTTTCCCCTGAATCGATATAATAGCCACGCAAGAAATACCGCAACCAGCTTGTCCGCCGTAATCAGTGTGGTGTATAACAGCTTTCTCCAAATAAGAGTGCTGTAATCAATATGAAGCATTTCACACATTCCATATGAAGAAAATGCATCTATTACAGCTACAAATATGTAGCAGATCACAGCCAGGAAAACATGCGCAACGTAGGTCCCCTCGTATAAAAGCACGGAGATCCACGCATAGATAAATGGCAAACACAATTGCTTCAAAAATTGGTTGATTGGCAAATATGCATATACACTTGTGAAAATCCAAATTGCCGCAACTGCCAATATATCACTTTTCTTTCTGGCTTTTCTTACAAGAAATGCCCCATTAAACAGGATAAAGCAAAACAGCTCCAATGCCGACCAAATGGCACTGATAACGTATTCCATTATTGCCACCCCTTCCAAAGAAGGTATTTCTGCTTATTCTCTGCATAGCTTTTTTCTCCGACACGAAGGGTAATTCCATTTGTCAGGAGCGCTTCTCTGCATTGGAATTTCTTGATATACTTCATATTCACAAGGTAGCTTTTATGAATCCGTAAAAAGCCAAGGGGTTCCAGTCGTTCCTCCAAGTCAGAAAGTGACGCATAGAAATCGTATTTCTTCTGATTTCGGTCCGGCATCACCTTCCGTGTCACAACCGTTACATTGTGCTGCTGCACTTCCAGATATAGAATGTCATCCAAGGGAACTTTGATGATTTCTCCGTTTACCTGAATGGGCAGCGTTTCCTGATTCAGCTGTTTCAAAGCCAGAGGCAAAATTGCTTTCAAATCGGTATCCAGATTCCGCTTTAGAATATATCGGAAGGCCCGCACCTCATACCCTGCCGGTGCGTATTCAATGAAGTTGGTAACAAAAATAATAACGGTATCAGCCCCCAATGCCCGTATCTTTCGTGCAATATCCATGCCGTTATATGCAGCGCCGTCAAAATCAATATCCAAAAGGGCGATATCACAGTTCGACAGGATCTGTTCGCTGATGGACGCAGCATCCGGAAAGGTGAGGATCTTTGCCTTTACATTGGCCTCCTTCAAGACACTTTCCGTTGTGCTTTGCATTTCCGCAATCATATTAGCATCATCATCGCAAATCAGAATACTGAGCATAGTATCTCCTCCTAAAAAGCGGCTGCATCCCAGCCTTTTCCTCTCTATCATACATAATCCCTCCCAAAACACAAATTTAAAAGTCAAAAGTTCCGTATAATTATACTTCATCATTGTGAAAATTCAAGTATATAAAACTATTGCGTTGTAAAATATAGAAAAGTTCAGTGTGGCAGGAGTAGTCAGCTATGTATGACCTTGGATATCGAATCAAGGAAATCCGAACACAACGGGGTATCACGCAGAGTGAATTGGCCAAACGCATTAACAAAAGCAAATCTGCTGTAAGTGGATATGAAAGCAATGCACAAATTCCGTCATCGGAAGTACTTGTCAGCATTGCTACTGTGTTGAATGTTTCCCTGGATTATCTTGTCGGTTTTGAGATGGAAGAGCCGATATCCTTAAAAAACTATACCAGTCAGCAAAAGAACGCAATTGGTTTGCTTTTGGAGGAGTTTTCGAATCCCACCAATTCTTCACCAAAGCTCTCTGCCCAACAAATTGCAATCATCCAAGAATTGATTTATTTGTTCAGCGGACGCAAATGATACTCTCTTAATCAATGTTACATTAGAAAAGCGGAAGGACTCTCAACTTTGTCCTTCCACTTTTTCGTATTATTCGCAGTTGTGTTGCTTTTTTCGCAGTTGCGCTTCAAAAGATGAAATCATAGTTTTTCCTGATTATAATTGCACAATAGCCAGACGACGAACGCAGAGCAATTTTACGGAGGTATCTATCATGGAGCAAATAGATCGTCCATCGCTATGGATTCCATGCCCAATCTGTAGCAGAAAAACCCGCACCAAAGTCTATGAAGACAGTGTGTTGGTTAATTTTCCCCTTTTCTGCCCAAAGTGCAAAAAAGAAACCCCTATCAATGTTGTAAAACTGAAAATGACTGTAAGCAAATGAGCCAGACCGTAGTCGCAGAGCCTGCTTCCCATTTAGTCGTGGGAGGCAGGTTCTTTTGATTTAATTTGGATTCCATTATCGCCTCTCATTGCAGATAAAACAATTTGACATACGGACAATAGAGTCGCCGCTTCTTCCTTGCTGCAGCCGTCCACCAATGTTCGCAGTTGGTAATGCTCTAAGGATTCCTTCACAGTTTCCGGATTAAATATGTCCCTGGGGTCTATGTGTAAAAGCCGGATCAATGGATAAAGAACGTCCATCGTTGTGTTCGCATTATAGGTTTCGATATTCATAATTGTGCGCTCATCCGCATCAATCAAAGCGGCAACCCTGTTTTGGGATAGCCCCATCTTTTTCCGGGCCGCTCTTACTGTATCCCCCAAAGCCCGCGAATACTCAGACATATAATTCACCTCTGTAGTATTTTACATTACAGTAGATGATGATTGAATACAACAAATTACCGCTGAATACTGAAATTTATTACAGCTTTTGAGGAAAATCGTATGAGCTTATCCCGATTCGTTGAAACGAGCCAGAATAAACCGAATTTTGTTTCCGTCTCGGGTATTGCCATGCAGTAAACCCTGAAATATATTTCCGCCCTGGCTGTCGTTCTCCTCCGCCTCATTTGAATCTCACAACAGATCAAATGAAGCGGAGGAAAAACAATGTTTGATAACAAGAGTGACTACGCTCTGAACAAGAAAAATCAGAACAGCATCGTATACTGTGACAGCACTGGTCATATAACCCACATCACCAGCGCAGACTTTTTTTCTGAGGAAGAATTTCTATTCTGGAAGTCCTGGTCTGATGCCGACTACAAGGAAACCGACTATGCCGATTCCTACTTTCACCGGCACATAGCGGAACTTGACACCATCGGGGACAGCGCTGGCAGCATTGCCTCTCCCGAAGAAATGCTGCTTTACAAAACGGAGCGTGAAGAACAGGTACAGGAAGCCACCAAGCTGGTCCAGATGATTTCGGCATCGCTCACGGCGGTGCAGTTCCGAAGATTGTGGCTCCACCATGTTCGCCAGGTAAATGTACGCTCTATCGCAAAAGCCGAAGGTGTCGCCCACCCCAGCGTCGTGGCAAGTATTACATCTGCCCAAAAGAAAATTTTCAAAATTGTGCAGAAACACACTACCAAAAAGAGTTAGAGAATGACGATAGGTGAAGGGCGTTTTCACTGACCTTCCTGAACCTTGAAAACTGAACAGACAATGGTACAAGCACAAACACCTGTGCGAATGTGCAGGAGTTGCGCCGCCATGACAGATGCTTTTCAAGAAGCCATCCGAGCGATCTACGCAACCTTCAAGCCCAGTGTGGCACTCTGGGCATATCACACCATCCATAGGTGACAATGAAACTTGCTCACGCTCTCCCAAGGACTAGGGGGAAGCCCTGCGGTATCCGCCAGATATCGGGCAGCGGTACTGTGGAGCTATGACAGCCATGCCAACGGCGGCTTGTATCATTCCTACCACCAGGGGTGCGTGGCAAAAACGGTGGACATAACATTAAGGTATCTTAAAAACGCAACGCCGGAATTCGTATGTTTATATGCGGACAAACAACCGGCGCTGCTACCTCAAAGTCAGATGCCGTGCGCTGGAGGAGCTTTTCTTCCAGCGTATTCATGTGACTTTGATGATCTATATCCATCACACCGGAGGTAATATTATGTGCAAAATCCGAAGTATCAAGCAATCAGCTGACTACTTCAAGCAGCTCGATCCCGAAACCCAAATCACCGAATATACCCTTCGCAAGCTGATTGCAGATGGTACAATTCCATCCATCAAGACCGGAAACAAACACCTTGTAAATCTTGATCAGGTGCTGTCCCTGTTTGAGCCTGTTTGCGTTACCACCGTAGAGTAGAAAAGCTCTAATAGTTTTCCGAATAATCGAATCTTTTACAGCAAAAAAGTTCGTTTCTTGACAAAGTGGTGCAACCCCATTTTTCTCGGTATAGTAACTACATAAACTAAAAGAAACGGAGGAGCCAACACAATGGCAACAATCAGAGAACGCAATGGTACATACCAGATTTCCGTATATGCTGGTTTCGACCTGAACGGACATCGTAAGAGAGAAACAACCACTTTTACACCCCCGAAAGACCTGTCTCCGAAGAAAAAGGAAAAGGTTGTCCAGGCATTTGCCATCGAGTTTGAGAACCGGGTAAAAAACGGTTTGGTTCTTGCAGGAGAAAAAACTACCCTGCGTGAGTTTGTTGACAGATGGAGAGAGGAATACGCCTCTCAGAATCTGGAACCGGGTACACTGGAAAAGTACAACGCCGAAATCGACGATAAGATTCTTCCCATGCTAGGACACATGATTTTAACAGAAATCAAGCCCCACAATGTCAACACCTTCTACGTATCCATGACCAAAGACGGTGTGCGGCGGGACGGCAAGCCCGGAGGCTACAGCAAGGGAACCATTGCCAAAACAGCCAATGTTCTGTCCTCCATTCTCAAAACCGCTGTGGACTGGGAAGTCCTGAACCGGAATCCCTGTGACAAGGTTCGCACCCACGGTGAGGATGTTGCAGATAAGCTGAAGTTCTTCACACCGGCACAGGTAGGCTGCTTCCTTGATTTCATTGAAAAGCCCTATGAAATCTACACACGGGGCCATCGCCGGGTGGATGATACCGGCATCCAGTATCAGGTTGGTGATTACACGCTGACCAGAACCATGCCGGAACAGCTCAGAGTTCTTTTTAATCTGGCGGTCTTCTCCGGGCTGCGGAAAGGAGAAATGCTGGCGCTGCAATGGTCTGATATTGACTTTGAGAACAGCACCGTCAGTGTCACCAAAGCCGCAGCAGTGGTGGACGGCAAGCAGGTCTGCAAAGCACCGAAAACGAAAAATTCCCGTCGAGAGGTCAGCATCCCCAGATTCCTGACAGACCGGCTCTGCAATTTGATGGTCGAGCAGACCAAAACAAAGGAATCGCTGGGTGCCTACTGGAAAGGCAATAACTGGCTCTTTACCCAGTCTGACGGCTCCATGATGAGTTACTCTACACCATATGCCACCTTCCAGGATGCTATTGATCGCTACAATGCAGGCAAGGAGCCAGCCAATCAGCTTCCGCACATTCCCTTCCATGGATTGCGTCATACATCAGCAACCTTGCTGATTGCCGCGCATCAGGATGTCCGTACCGTGTCCAACCGTTTGGGTCATGCACAGGCTTCCACGACCATGAACATCTACGCCCACGCCCTGAAAGAGAATGATCGCACAGCATCCAACGCTCTTGAAAATATGCTCTGCAAAACCGGAGCATAATGACTCAGGTATAAAACAAAGCAGGTCGGATTCCATATCCTACCTGCTTTCTTTTATGATTGAGGCACCGAAACCAGCTTCCCATCATAGAAAATAACGCCAAATAATGGTGTATCCAGCAACTTTCGGTATCTTCTGAAAAGTTGTGGTTTCATCCGAAATCGTCATGTTATCATTGAATCAAAAGCAACCAAAAAAGTTCAGTATTCTCCGAGTTTGCGGAATAATCAATTTTTCCTGTCCCGTTGCGTCTGTTTTTCATCAAAAATAAAACACCTCAAAAAAGTTCGGAAAATCCGGTTTTTCAAAATCCCGATTTTTCAAAAATTTGAATCCTTCAAAAAAATAACGCCAAATTAACGCCAAGCCAATTTGAGGACCTTTCAAACCGCCCTAAAAAGTTAGAAAAGCCGCCGTTTTCATGGTGAAAACGGCGGTTTTAATGGAGCTAGTGACCTGACTCGAACAGGCGACCTTCTCATTACGAGTGAGATGCACTACCGACTGTGCTACACTAGCATCAAAAGCGAGGTTATTATACTCGCTTTTGGGTGGAAAGTCAAGGAGCAATCTTTAATTCCCGGAGTTTTTCACGGAGGGATAGCAGGTCGTCGAAGGTTTCCGGGCGTTTGTTGGGGTCGCGCAGGAGGGCGGAGGGGTGGTAGAGGGCGGTGTACCAGGTGTCCTTTTTGTGAACCCAGGTGCCGTGATCCACGGTGATGCGGAAATTGGGGTCGATGAGGCGCAGGGCGGCGATGCGGCCCAGGCAGACCACCACCTTGGGGTTTAGCAGGGCCATCTGGTTTTCCAGGTATTTCCAGCAGGCCTCCTGCTCTCCCGGCTGGGGATCTCGGTTCCGGGGTGGGCGGCATTTGACGATGTTGGCAATATAGCAGCTTGTTCTGTCCAGGTCGATGATGGAGAGCATATCGTCCAGAAGCTGGCCCGCGGGGCCGACAAAGGGGATGCCCTGCAAGTCCTCCTGTTCGCCGGGGCCTTCGCCTACAAAGAGCAGGGGGCTATGCTCATTGCCCACGCCAAAGACCACGTGATGCCGGGTCTGGCACAAAGGGCAGTCCTGGCAAACTTCACACCGGGCCTTTAGTTCCTGCCAGGAGGATAAATCCAGGGATATTTCAGAAGGACTGTCCATTATTTACTCCTCTTTCGTTCCTGTCTTCTTTTCTTTCTCCGGGCCTTGGCACGGCGGCGCAGGAGGGAATTGATGATGAGGTAGCTGATCACCGGCACCAAGATCACTGCGCAGATCACCAGCACCGCCTTGGAAAAGCCGCTTCTTGCCCCCTCGGTCTTGGGAGCCAAGGCACTGTAGACCGTAAGGCCGGAATTTTCCGCCGTCCGAACGGACTCCTGGGCCAGAAGCTGGGCTTCTGCCAGGCAGGAGGCCTGATACCACAGCTCCACCGTGGCGACGACCTCGTCCTTTTCAATGGGGGCTGTCAGTCCCCCGTCCCGGACGGAGACATTGGTAATGAGGTTTTTCATTTTGGCCTTGGCAGGAAGCACCGTGTCGATATCCACATCGGCAACGCCCACCACGTCATTATTGGCCCCCGTCACCGGCAGCTGCTCCATGCTCATGCCCTTGTAAATGACCCGGTAGGTCTTAAAATTCTTATAGGCATACTCCAAAAGAGCCACCATTTCATCAAAGTTACCGTAATTCAGAACGACCCAGCTCTTGTTGGTATCAAACTGACGGGTGGCACCCATGACCACGCAGACCAGATTCAGTCCTGTGGGGTTCCGGTTGCCCTTGGAGTCCTTGGTATTGTCCGCGGTACAGACCACGCTGGCACCGGTGGTATCGGAATAGCTGGCAAAGCCGGCGGTGACCTGTTTGTAGTTATACTTGGGCACCACGGTGGTTTCCATCAAGTAGTTCTGGGATTTGAATTTCCGGGCCTCGGAAAGATTGGTGGCCGGGACCTCATAGCTCTGGGTGGCCAGCAGCTCATTGAGCCGGGCATTGTCTACGGCGGCCATCATAATGCGGATCATATCCCGGGCGGTGGTATACTGGGCACCGGAGCCGACACCGTGGACATCCGTAAAGGTCGTGGACATACAGCCCATCTGCTTGACCCGCTGGTTCATCATATCCACAAAGGTCGCCCGGGTACCCGCCACGTATTCCGCCAATGCCACCGCCGCGTCGGCGGCGTTCTGCAAAATCATGCAGTGCAGCAGGTCCCGGACCGTCAGCTGCTCCTCACTTTTAAGCTTGATGCTGTTGGCACCGCCGGGGATCCGGGAGGCAATGCCCGCTTGGACGGTGACCACCGTATCCAGATCCTCCACCCGCTCCATGACTATCAAAGCGTTGACGATCTTGGAAAGGGCACCGGGGGCCAGCTTCAAATCCGGATTATAGGCATAGACCAGGGTGCCGGTATTGCGCTCGTAAATAATGGCGGACTGGGCCGTATCCAGCTTCCGGTTGGAACCGGCCAGAGGCATCTGGCCATCCAAGCTGCGGCAGCCGTTCAGAACCCCTACGCTTCCGAAAACATAGTCGGTTTTCGGAGCCTGGGCATCCTGGGCCAGATCCGGCAGGGTCTCCGTAAAATTGGGATCTTCCGTTTCCTGGGTGGCCTCGGTGGTGGCGGCATCATCCGCAAAGCCGGGCATATACAGGCAGTTTACAAGGAGTATCAAGGATAGCAGCAGGGCCGGTAAGGATTTTTTCATGGTTTCCCCCTAAATTTTACAGCCGGACTTGTCCGGCGGCGAAAAGTCGTGTATAATTGGAATTATTATAACAGCTTTTCAAATTCCCGTCAATCGGTCCCGGTTGGTATTTGCAAAATGGTAATGTTTTCTTAACGGATAAGGAGGTACGCAATGACGATTTTGGTAGTAGATGACGAGGCATTGCTTGTAAAGGGCATTCGTTTTAACTTAAAAAGCGATGGCTATGAGGTGATCACCGGCTCCAACGGTCAGGAGGCGGTGGATCTGGCCAAGGCGGAACAGCCGGATCTGATCGTTCTGGATGTGATGATGCCGGTGATGGACGGTCTTACCGCCTGCGCCCGTATCCGGGAGTTTTCCGATGTACCCATTATTCTGCTCACCGCAAAAACCGACGACATGGACAAACTCATGGGCTTTGACCACGGGGCGGATGACTACCTGACCAAGCCCTTTAACATCTTGGAGCTGAAAGCCCGCATCCGCGCCCTGCTGCGGCGGGCCGGTGCCGGGGAAAAGCCCCGGGAGAACAAGCTGGTGGGGGGCAGCATCACCCTGGACCTGGATGCCCGGAACGCCTATAAAGGCAGCGAATTGGTAGTCCTCACCGCCAAGGAATTTGACGTGGTGGAATTTTTGATGCGCAACGCCGGAAAGGTCTATTCCCGGGAAGCTTTGCTTGACACCATCTGGGCCTATGAATACCGCAGTGACATCCGGACCGTAGACGTCCACATCCGCAGGCTCCGGGAAAAGCTGGAAGAAAATCCCGCGGAACCGCAGCACATTCTCACCAAATGGGGGGTCGGTTACTATTTCCGAAAGTAATTCCAAGCCCTTGCGGGGCTACTCCACCGCCCAATTTCACTATGCCCTGACCTACATTGCCATTACGGCGGTGGTGCTGATTTTTCTGAATATTTTCTGCACCCGCTTAAGCCAGCGGCTGTTCTACGAAAACAAGGAAAGTGCCATGATTGAAAAATGCCAGCTGGCCTCTGATGAGCTTTCCACCCTGGAGGTCTGGAACCATGCCACGGTTTCCGGGGTGCTGGGGCAGCTGGAAAGTTTGCGGGCCTCCCGGCTGGTGGTCACTGACAGCACGGGCCTTTGCATCTATGACAGCCTGGATTCTTCTCTGGGAAGCTACATGCTGCTGCCGGAAATCATGGGGGCCTGTCAGGGAAACGATGTGTTTACCTGGCGTTACCACAGCGGGGCCATGATTTCCCGGGCCGCCACCCCCATTGTAGACTTTGGCACCGTGGCCGGATGCGTCTATATGACGGAGTTTGATACCGCCCAGGGTGCGGTCATTGATCTGCTGCTGCAAACCATTCTCCGGGTCACCCTGATTCTGGAACTGGCGGTGGTGCTGTTTTCCCTGTTTTATACCCGGCACTTCTCCCGGCGTATGCGGGCCATTATGGACTCCATGCACACCATTCAGAAAGGCAACTACGACCAAAAGGTCAGTGTGGGCGGCAATGACGAGCTGACCCTTCTGGCCAATGAATTCAACGACTTAACGGAACGGCTGCAAACCTCTGAGGAAAAACGCCGCCGGTTCGTCTCCGATGCTTCCCACGAACTCAAGACCCCCCTGGCCTCCATCAAGCTGCTGACGGACTCCATTTTGCAGAACGACATGGATGCGGAAACCATGCGGGAATTTGTAGAGGACATCGGCAGCGAGGCCGAGCGATTAAACCGCATGACCGCAAAGCTTTTGTCCCTGACCCGGGTGGACAGCCTGGATGCCCCGGATTCCGAACTGATCCGCATGGCTCCCACCATCCGCCAGGTGGCCAAAATGCTGGGGCCTGTGGCGGAAAAATCCGGCGTGGGCCTGGAACTTCGGCTGGAAGAGGACCCCACGGTGCTGATCACCCGGGACGACCTGTACCAGATCGTCTTTAACCTGATTGAAAACGGCATCAAGTACAACCGGCCCGGAGGCCATGTCACCGTGACCCTGAACAAAACCATGGATCTGGCCAAGCTCACCGTGGCGGATACCGGCATGGGCATTCCTCAGGAGGCCCTGGATCATATTTTTGAGCGGTTCTACCGGGTGGATAAGGACCGCTCCCGGCAGACCGGCGGCAGCGGCCTGGGGCTTGCCATTGTCCGGGCCATTGTCCAGCGCAACCGGGGCGAGATTCGGGTGGACAGCCAGCTTGGCCAGGGCACCAGCTTTTTTGTGACCTTCCCCATTTTCGATACGGAGGTGGATGCCACGTGAAACGCCTGTTTGCGCTGTGTCTTGCCCTGCTTCTGCTCAGCGGCTGCGTGGGCCGGACACCGGACGGCCACAGCATGACCTTTTATTACCCCCGGAAAAACTATATTTCCAACGTCACCGAGGGGGTCATGGGTTCTGAAAACCGGGAGGCCGCGGAAAAGGATTTGGAATATCTGCTGCGGCTGTATCTTCTGGGACCGCTGGACGAGGGTCTTATCACCCTTTATCCCCAGAACACCCAATTGCTGGAAGTCAAAACCTCCGGCACCACCCTGATCATCACTCTGTCGGATACCGGAAACCGCATGACTTCCGCCGCCTTTACCCTGGCGGGAGCCTGCCTTGCCGAGACTTTTTTTGCTGACTACACCGCCATCACCGTCCGCAGTGGCGACCGGGACGTGACTTTCCGCCCCGGCTCCCTGGTATTCCAGGACGAAAGTGCCACCCTGGACGGCAATACCGCTAAGAAAGAGGACATCGAATGAATTTTGTTTCATGGAACGTAAACGGCCTGCGGGCCTGTGTGGGCAAGGGCTTTGAGGATGTATTCCGCACTCTGGACGCGGACTTTTTCTGCCTGCAAGAGACCAAGCTGCAGCCCCACCAAATCACTCTGGACACCCCGGGATACCACCAGTTCTGGTGTTCCGCGGAGAAAAAAGGCTACTCCGGCACCGCTATTTTCGCCCGCCGGGAGCCACTCCATGTGACCTACGGCATTGGCATTCCGGAGCTGGACACCGAGGGACGGCTCATCACCCTGGAATACGAAAACTTTTATCTCGTGACCTGCTACACCCCCAATTCCCAGCAGGAGCTGGCAAGACTCCCCCACCGGCTCACCTGGGACGAGGCGTTCCGGAACTATCTGTCCGCCCTGGACAAAAACAAACCCGTCATCGCCTGTGGGGATTTGAATGTGGCCGCCACGGCCATCGACCTTAAAAACCCCAAGAGCAACGAACACAATGCCGGTTACTCCCTGCCAGAACGGGAATCCTTTGCCCAGCTTCTGGCCGCCGGATTTACAGACTCTTTCCGGCACCTGTACCCGGAAAAAATTCTCTACTCCTGGTGGTCCTACCGCTTCCAGGCCCGGGCCAAGAACGCAGGCTGGCGTATTGACTATTTTCTGGTATCTGACAGCATCAAAGACCGCATCACACAGGCAGACATTCTCACGGACATTCAAGGCTCAGACCATTGCCCCGTGACCCTGGAAATCAACCTTTAATAGAGAGAAAGAGGAACTGTTCTATGAATCATGGCAAGGAAGCCGCGGAACTGTTTTGCGGCGGCTATAACTGCGCCCAGGCCGTCACCGTGGCCTTTTGTGACGTAACGGGACTGACACGTGACCAGGCGGCCAGACTCAGCAGCGGCTTTGGCGGCGGGCTGGGGCGGCAGCGGGAGGTCTGCGGAGCGGTCAGCGGAATGGTGCTGGTGCTGGATCTGCTCTACGGCTACGCTGAGCCGGGAAACGACCACCTCAAGGCCGACCATTACAAAACCGTCCAGGCCCTTTGCGGGGCTTTCCGGGAACGGGCCGGGAGCATCATCTGCCGGGAAATTCTGGGAAACCCGCCCTCTGACCCCAATCCCACCCCCCGGACACCGGAATTCTACAAAACCCGGCCCTGCGCCCGGATGGTGGCACTGGCTGCGGACATTTTAGAGGAATACATCTTGCAGCAGGAGGGTGGACATGCGGACACCCATTGATAACCAAACTCAAATCCCCAAGGAGCAGTGGCGTTACGGTCTCCGGGCTTCTTCCAAGGTGGGCTGCGGCTGGATCGCCGTATACAATGCCCTGATCACCCTGGGGGAGTCGCCCCTGCCAGAGACCATCATCGGGGCCTTGGAGCGGCAGTTTCCTCTGGTTCACGGCACTTTCGGTACCAGTGTCCTGGGCCCTGCCATGCTGCTGAAAAAGTGGGGCTATCCTGTGGCCCTCTGCTCTGACCCCAAAAAATTTGATGCCATGTGCCGGGCCTCGGATGCTTCCATTCTCTTTTACTATTGGAGGCGAAAGTATCGCTTCGGTGCCCACTTTATCGCCCTGCAATCCTGCCCCGACGGCTTCTGGGGGTACAATACCTACGGAACCTCCCAAGGCCCGGACTACTACGGGGAGAGCCTGACAGAATACCTGCATGACCGCCGCTATTTTGGCTGTGTCCTGACCTGTATCCGAAAAAAAGGCTAAAAAATCTCCGAGAAAATCGCCCAACTCCCTTTTGAGGAATTGGGCGATTTTTTTATTGTGCTTCCTGGGGGAAAATCAAGGTGGCTTTGAACAAATCCCCGTCCACCAGCAGTTCCAGAGAGCCATGCTGCAGCTCCATCATGCTCTGGGCGATGTTCAGGCCCAAGCCGCTGCCCTCCTGGTTTCGGGAGGCTTCCCCCCGGACAAAACGCTCCATCAGTTCGTCAGCACTGACGTTCAGAGGCTCCCGGGAGATGTTCTTAAAGGAGATACAAACCTTTCCGTCCACCGCTACCAAGTCCACATAAAGCCGGGTACCGGGCTGGGCGTATTTTACGGCATTGCTCAAAAGATTACTCATGGCCCGCCAGGCCAGCCGCCCGTCGGCGTGGATATACACCGGCTCCTGGGGAGCGCGGAAAATGGGGGTCAGCTGGGCCGCTTCCAGTTTGTCCGTAAATTCGCCCAGGGCCTGGTTGACAGTTTCCACCGCGTCCATGGTGGTCAGCTCCACGGCAATATTGCCGGTGGAAGCCTTGCTCAGCTCAATAAGGTCATCAATAAGCCGCTTCATCCTGCCGGACTGCCGGGACAGCACTTCCAGGTACTTTTCTTCCTCTTCCTGGGTATGGGGCTTTTGCAGCAGGTCTACATAGTTTATAATGGAGGTCAAAGGCGTTTTAATGTCGTGGCTCACATTGGTGATCAGCTCCGCCCGCATCCGCTCTGAGCGCATCTGTTTCTGGGCCGCCACCAGCACCACTTCCGACAGGCCGTTCAGCTCTCCGGCAAAATCCTTGAAGCTGCCCAGCATCAGCTTGTCATCCACCTGAATGTCCAAATCCCCCGCCCGCATCCGCTTGGCGGCTTCCAGCAGCGTTCCAAAGACGTTGGCCCCATAAATCACCAGGGCCAGGGCCGCGCCGAAGCTCAGGACCAACAGCCATCCGTTGTCCCCCATCAGCCCCGGGAAGGTGCAGCCGCCAACGATGAGGCCCCCCAGCAGCCACTGCCATGTCAAAGGCAGCAGAGAATAGGCCCGTACCAGGAATTTGCCGCATTTATTCAGCAGGTTCTGAACTTTTTTCCACAGCTTTTGCCCTTGCTTTCCACCCCACAGCAGCAGGGTCAGGGCCACTTTCCACAGAATGCGGTAGAGAGACCCCGCGATTTTCCAGAACAGGTGCCAGCACCATACCGCCGCACGCCAGCACAGGCCCGTGAGGCTGTGATGCCACCAGTAGAACCCAGGGGTCTTAAACTGGGCGGCACAGGCAAAGCAGAAGCCCACAAACAGCAGACAGCAAAGATATCCGCCGTAACCATAGTAAGCAAACAGCACGGCATTGCTCATATCCAGCAGATACCAGAACCCCTTCGCGGCCCCGAAAATGTAAATGACCGTCACGCCGATCAAGGCCGCCAGATACAGTTCCAGAGGTACACAGTTGAGTCCACCGGGCTGAATTTCCTCCCGGCCGGGCTTGTGGCCCGCAGCCATGCACAGGTACACCGCCAGCACCGCAAAGAGCAGCAAACTGACTCCCAGTACCCCGGCGCAAAGGGTCTGCCGCTGCCAGAGGAACTGTAGGATGTCCGTTGCCTTTTGCTGCCGGTACAGTTCTCCCGAGCGGTCATTCAGCCGCAGGGTCACGGTGTAGGTTTCCTCCACAGGAACTTCCCGGATTTTGTAGATATACTCCTGGTCCTCCAGACGAATGCCCAGAATCTGGTCGCCGTTTTCCAGTTGGGTGGCGTAATAGTACTGGATGACGTACATCATGTCAAAGAAGCCTTCCTTGGGGGTCTCCTTTCCCCAGAGGGCCAGAATCTCATCAGACTCCGCCCCCACTTCCGCTTTCAGGGGGCCTGCCAGGATTTTGGGGTAGGTGCAGCTTCCCTTGGTGATCTGGAAGGTCTTCTCGACGGTAGTCCCCTCCACATCCTCCTGCTTTTGAAGAAGCTTGCCCTTGGCATCCCGGATTTCATAATTCACGTCCCAGTCGTAGTTCTGGTTCATGCGGTAGTAGTAATGGGCTAAGAATTCCTCGTCCCCATCCTTTTGAAGACCCGCCGCATACCGGGAGACAATATCTGCCCCATAGTTCTCCATCTGGGCCGCCAGGTGCCGCTCCTGCTGGGCCACCGGGGATTCTCCCGGGTTCAGGTGCATCCCCGCCATCAGTAATAGCCCGCCGCCGGAGACCACGGCCCCCAGCAGACACAGGGCGCACAGGGCAACGGCAAAGAATTTCAAAACGCCGTGGTTTCTCATTTCTTTTCTCCCTCCAGCTTATAGCCCTGACCCCACATGACTTTCAGATAGCGAGGCTCTGAGGGGTTGATTTCGATTTTCTCCCGCAGGTGCCGGATGTGGACCGCCACGCTGCCCTCGCTGCCCAGGGCCGCCTCCTGCCACACCGCTTCATATAAGGTTTTCGTGGAGTAGACCTTGCCGGGGTTGGACATCAGCAGATGGAGAATGGAATACTCCGTGGGGGTCAGATTCACCGGCTCCCCCTCCACCGTGACGGTTTTGGTTCGGTCATTCATGGTAATGCCGCCGATGGTCATGCTCTCGGCATCCTCTGTCCGCACATCCATTCTGGCATACCGCCGGAGCTGGGAGCGGATACGGGCCAGCACCTCCACCGGCACAAAGGGCTTGGTGATGTAGTCATCGGCCCCTACATTCAGGCCTAGCACCTTGTCCTCGGTTTCGGACTTGGCTGTCAGCAGGATGATGGGGGCGTTGGAGAATTTGCGGATCTCCGCCGTGGCGGCAATGCCATCCATCACCGGCATCATCACATCCAGCAGAATCAGATCCATGGGATGCTCCCGGCACAGTTCCACCGCCTGTTCCCCATTATAGGCTTCAAAGAGTTCATAACCCTCGGGCTGCAAATAGATTTTCAGTGCGTTTACAATATCCGGCTGGTCATCACAAATCAAAATACGATACATGTTCCATTCCTCCATATCCATATCTTTTGGGACTATTATATCATCCCGTTTCTTAATAAGAAAGGGGGCGGCACATTAAGAACAGATTAAATATTTTTTCATTTTCCCTCTGGAAATTCCCGTTTGTTTGCTGCATAATAAAGGCAGAAAAAAAGCCGCCCCACAGAGCGGTCATTCAGGAGGTTTTTATGGCTTATCAAGTGTTTCGTCCCATGACCACCGTTCAGGGTGTCCTGTTTGACATGGACGGAGTGATTCTGGATTCCGAGGGCCTGTACACCAGATTCTGGCAGGAGGCCGCCCAGGCCCTGGGCTACCCCATGACCCGCACCCAGGCCATGGGCATGCGGGCCCTCAACCGGCAGGAGGCCACCGCCAAACTGGAAAGCTATTTTGGCAAGGGGGTTGACTATCTGGCGGTCCGGGATAAGCGCATCGAGCTCATGGATGCCTTTGTAGCCGGAAAGGGCATCGCCCCCAAACCCGGCATCCGGGAGCTGCTGGACTATCTGAACCAAAGGGACATCCCCACCTGCATTGCCACTTCCTCTCCCCTGGCAAGGGTGCGGGAATACTTGGAGCCTCTGGGGCTTTTTGACAGATTCAATGCCATTGTCACCGGCTACGATGTTCCCCGGGGCAAGCCGGAGCCGGACATCTATCTAAAAGCCGCCCAGGTGCTGCAAAAAGCCCCGAAAGACTGCATCGCCCTGGAAGACTCCAAAGCCGGTCTTCTCTCGGCCTACCGGGCCGGAACCATGGCCGTTATGGTTCCGGATCAGGATTCCCCCGACAGTGAAGACCTGACCCGGGCCACCGCCCTGTGTGACAGTCTGACAGACGTCATCGACCTGATGGGATAAAAAATGGGCCGGTGTTGCGTCCATTCCGGAACGCGAATCCTGCCAATGCGCAAAAAACAGGCCCGCAAAACTGCGGGCCTTGCGCCATCAGGCTGTCTTTTTCTCTTTGATGACCACGTAGCCATCTACCAGGTTGGCTTTTTCCAGGGTACCCTCAACGGCGACCTGACGCTCCATCAGGTCTGTCAAGAGGATCACGCCGTCCTTCTGTTCGATGGTCATAACGTTTTTCATAATGATTTCTTCCGGGGTCACGGAATTGCGGTAAACGGTAGAAAGGCACATAAGATTAGCCCTCCGTCAGGCTGCTCAGCACCACGCTCAGGCGCATGTTGCCCTTTTCAAAGTCAGAAACAGCGGACATGACCTGCTCAAATGCCACGTGGTTTCCAGCCTGGTCCAGCTTGGCGGCCAGGTCTGCCAGTTCCTTGGCGTGGGCGGTGTTGTGGCCCACCATGTATTTCATAAGGGCGGTCAGCTCTTCCATGGGGGTATGCTCGCAGCTTTCGCCGCAGCCGGCGCAGCCGTGGCTGCAATCATGGGTGTGGTCGTGAGGGTGCTGATGCTCATGGGTATGGGTGGTGCCGTCGGCGTGGGTATGCTCGTGGGTGTGAGCACCGATATGGTCGTGATCCAAATGCATGATTTGGTTCCTCCTTTTTATCTTTGGAAAACTCTGAATAAATCGTCTGCGGCTGGACAGCGGATCTTTTGCTCCCAGGCTGCGGTATGAAAAGTGGGAAATACACAAAGTATTCCCTCACTTTCCATACCTTGCCTGGAAACAAAATCTCTCGCTGCCAGCTCTTGCCGATTTAATCAGAGCTTTCCATATTTTTTTACTTAATTATACCCCCATTGCCCCTGGATGTCAAAGGTTTCTTTGGGGCCGTTTGTAAAAAAAGTATTTCCTTTTTGGGGCAAAACGCTGTATAATTGCAAGCAACCACAAGGGGGGCTTTGAGATGGAACGAAAAGACAATTACGCCATTGCGGCCCGGCAGGCCAAGGACCTGTTTCTGGGCTATGACCAGGAGGCCCTAATCAAAAAGCTGGGGCTATCCTATACAAAAGACTACCTGCTCACCACTTTTTTAGGTGCGCCCTACCGCATTTCCCGGACCACCGGGGATATGGAGCGGAAAAAGGGGGAAACCTGGGTAGACGGCAACAGCTTCAATGAGGTTCTGACCATTCTGGATTTAATTTGCTGCAGCCGGGAAGACCGTTCTCCCAGCCACCGGTACAAAAACATGACGGACTTCGGTCTGCAATTTCACCGATCCCTCCTTGAAAGCCGGGAACCTTTGGCGGATTTTGCCCAGCAGCGGCCCCAGGCTTTCCGGGAGGCGGTCAGAAATCTGGGGGGCCGGGAAATTCCGGGGGCGGACCTGTCCTTTGCGGTGCCGGTATTTGAAGATTTGGAGCTGGTTCTCCGGTTCTGGTTCGGAGACGAGGAGTTTGCCCCCAGAATACGTTTTCTATGGGATGAGAACAGTTTGCAATACCTCAAATACGAGACCATGCACTATTTATTGGGGGTATTGCGGCAGCGGCTGAAAGAAAATTGATTTTTTACTTGCGTTTTCCCAAAAAGCCGTGGTATAATAGCTACAATTTTATTCCCCTTTAGGGTCTATCTGAAAACCGGAAATATGACCAACAGCGAGAGATTTTTCGCCTGATGAAGCCATTTTTTCGCGGGAATACTTTGTGTATTGCAAGGAAAAATGGCGCACAGCAGGCGGAAAAGACCCGCTGTTTGGGTGTGTTGACGGTTTTCAGATAGACCCTAAGAGAAAGGACTGGAAAACATGATTGCAAAATCGGATCGGCTGACCCATGTGCATTCGGACATTCGTGGCCCTCTTTATGAGGAAGCCCTGAAAATGCAGGCCGCCGGCACGCCGGTGCTGCGGCTCAATACAGGCAACCCCGGCAATTTTGGCTTTGGACTGCCGGACAGCGTGCGGGAAGCACTGCTGCGGAATGTGGACAAGGCCGTCCCCTACTGCGATGTCCGGGGTATGGTGGATGCCCGGGAGGCCATTTTAAACTATCATAAGGGCCGGGGTCTTCAGGGCGTCACCATAAATGACATCTACATCTGCAACGGTGTCAGCGAAGCCGTATCCATGCTGATGACCGCTTTGGTTGGCAACGGTGACGAGGTTCTGGTACCCGCCCCCTGCTACTCCCTTTGGAGCAACAACACCCATTTGGGCGGCGGCAAGCCGGTATACTACCGCTGCGCCCCGGAAAATCAGTGGAATCCGGACCTTTCCGATATGGAAAAGAAGATCACCCCCAAGACCAAGGCCATTCTGGTGATCAACCCCAACAACCCCACCGGTGCCGTATACTCCCGGGAAACCCTGCTGGCCATTGCGGAGCTGGCCCGGAAGCACCATTTGCTTCTGCTGGCAGACGAAATTTATGACCGGCTGGTTCTTGAGAACCTGCCCAGCGACTCCATCGCCGCCCTGGCCCCGGACCTGCCCTGCGTGACCTTCAACGGCCTGTCCAAGTCCCACATCATCTGCGGTTTCCGCTGCGGCTGGATGGTGTTCTCCGGCCCCCGGGAGGAATTTGCGGCCATTGAGCAGGGCGTTTCCGCCCTGGCTTCCATGCGTCTGTGCGGCAATACCCTGACCCAGCTGGTGATCCCCGCGGCCCTGGAGGACCGGGACAGCACCCGGGCCATGCTGGTTCCCGGCGGCAGAATTTACGAGCAGAGCCGGGCCACCGTGGAAGGCCTGAAAAACATCCCCGGGGTCACGTTGGTTCCCAACCGGGCGGCTTTCTACCTGTTCCCAGGCCTTGAGAAAGAGTGCTTCGACTTTGAAAGCGACGAGGACTTTGCCATGCGATTCCTCCACGAAAAGCACATCCTGGTCATTCCCGGCCACGGCTTTGACTGGTTTGAGGACCTGCGCTTCCGCATTGTCATGCTGCCGGAGCCGGAACGCATCACCAAAGCCATGAAAGAATTGTGCGACTTTCTGGACCATCACAGACGATAAATTTTTACCCTACAGGGACGGCCAAAAAGCCGTCCCTGATTTTGTCGGAAAATGCCGGGTTTTCCCCGGGAGTTTTTGTGTAAAACCGAGAAAGCATTCAAAGATTGTTGACAAATGATGAAATTTGCATTAACATGGTTTTCGTTAAGTGAACAAGAAGCCTTTGTAATTTCGGATGTATGGCCCGAGAGTTTCTACCGCAGTGCCTGAAGCTGCGACCATTGGTGTAAAAGAAAAAGCGCGTTCCGTCCCCTTTTTTAAGTGGTTTTGGAAGGCGTTCGCTTATTTTTTACATCCGTGGATCATTTTTGGTCTGCGGATTTTTCACACAAAAAGAGACAAGGAGTGTTTCTACTTATGAAAGCAATGGAGCAGAAGATCCTTCAGGAGGGTACGGTCCTCCCCGGCGGCATTTTAAAGGTTGGCAGTTTTCTCAACCAGCGCATCGACACGGAATTCCTGCGGGAAATGGGTCAGGAATTCGCCCGGCTGTATAAAGACGCCGGGGTCAACAAAGTTTTGACCATTGAGTCCTCCGGCATCGCCATCGCGGCGGCGGTAGCTATGGAACTGGGCGTGCCCATGGTATTTGCCAAAAAGCACAAGTCCAGCAATGTAGACGGCAGCGTCTACTCCACAGTAGTCCACTCCTATACCCACGGCACGGACTATACCATTGTGGTTTCCAGTGACTACCTCCATGAAAGCGACAGGGTGTTGCTGGTGGACGATTTTCTTGCCAACGGCAAGGCCCTGATCGGTCTGACAGAGCTGGTCCGTCAGGCCGGCGGCACCGTCTGCGGTGCGGCCATTGCCATTGAAAAGGGCTTCCAGGGCGGCGGTGATGCCCTGCGGGCCGAGGGCGTCCGGGTCGAGTCCCTGGCCATTGTGGAATCCATGACCGACGAGGGCATTGTCTTCCGGGCCTGATTTCAGATAGACCTTACTGCTGTTTCTCGCAAAAGCGATAAACATATAATTTTCTTAGGAGGAAAAGAAAAACATGAAAAAGTTCCTTTCTCTGGCACTGGTGTTCGTTCTGGTGTTGGGCCTGGCTGCCTGTGGCGGCAAGACCGAAGCCCCCGCTACCACCGCTGCCGCCGCTGACGGCAATGCTGAGACCACCGCTGCTGAGACCACGGCCGCTGCTGCCGAGGCCGGTCTGTCCAACGTGAAGGTGGGCTTCATCTTCCTGCACGACGACAACTCCACCTACGACCTGAACTTCATCAACGCCGCCAAGGAAGCCATCGCTGCCCTGGGCCTGAGCGAAGATCAGTACCTGTTCAAGACCAACATTGAAGAGGGCGAAGCCTGCTACGATGCCGCCTGTGAGCTGGCCGATGCCGGCTGCAACCTGATTTTCGCTGACTCCTTCGGCCACGAGGACTACATGATCCAGGCCGCTCAGGAGTTCCCCGAGGTTCAGTTCTGCCACGCTACCGGCACCAAGGCCCACACCCAGGGTCTTAACAACTTCCACAACGCTTTCGCCGCCATCTATGAGGGCCGTTTCCTGGCCGGTGTTGCTGCCGGTATGAAGCTGAACCAGATGATCGAGGAAGGCACCATCACCGCCGAGCAGGCCAAGATGGGCTACGTTGGTGCTTACACCTACGCCGAAGTGGTTTCCGGCTACACCAGCTTCTATCTGGGTGCCAAGTCCGTCTGCCCCACCGTGACCATGGACGTGACCTTCACCGGTTCCTGGTATGACGAGACCGCCGAAAAGGAAGCTGCCAACAAGCTCATCGGCAACGGCTGCGTTCTGATCAGCCAGCACGCCGACTCCATGGGTGCGCCCACCGCTTGCGAGACCGCCGGTGTTGTGGACGTTTCCTACAACGGCTCCACCGTGGCCGCTTGCCCCAAGACCTTCCTGATCTCCTCCCGCATCAACTGGGCTCCTTACTTTGAGCTGATCATCAACGCCGTGGCCAACGGCACCGAGATCCCCGCCGACTGGACCGGCACCATTGAGACCGGCTCCGTGGTCCTCAGCGAGCTGAACGACGCTGTTGCCGCCCCCGGCACCGCCGAGAAGCTGGAAGAAGTCAAGGCCGGTCTGGAAGACGGCTCTGTCAAGGTCTTTGACGTTACCACCTTCACCGTTGACGGCAAGGCTGTAGAGTCCTACATGGCTGACGTGGACACCGACCCTGCCTACACCCCCGACACCGAGGTTGTAGAAGACGGCGCTTTCCAGGAATCCATCAAGCGTTCCGCTCCCTACTTCGACCTGAAGATCGACGGCATCAACCTGCTGGATACCGCATTCTAAACAATTCTTCCAGGGGCCTTCTTGGCCCCTGGAAATGACACAAAGGGCAACGCGGCAAACCTGAATTTCTGCGCTGCCCTTTGCGGCATTTCCCCGTAATGAACCCCCAGAGGCGGCAAAAACGCCACACTGGATTCCCGAAACTTTGAAGGAGTGATCTTTTTGGAAGAAACACGTGCCGCGGTGCAAATGCGGAACATTACCAAGCGGTTCGGCACCAAGGTGGCCAACGACCGGGTCTGGCTGGACATTTACAAGGGCGAAATTCTGGCTCTGCTGGGTGAAAACGGCAGCGGCAAAACCACCCTGATGAACATGCTGGCGGGCATCTACTTCCCGGACGAGGGCCAGATTTTCGTGGACGGCAAGGAAACGGTAATCCGTTCCCCCAGAGACGCCTTTGCCCTGGGCATCGGTATGATCCATCAGCACTTCAAGCTGGTAGATGTTCTCACCGCCGCGGAAAACATCGTTCTGGGCCTGAAAGAGCCTGGGCGGCTGGATATGAACAAGGTCACCAAAAAGGTCCGGGAAATCTGCGATACCTACGGCTTTGACGTAGACCCCAATCAGAAAATCTACAACATGTCCGTTTCCCAGAAGCAGACCGTGGAAATCGTCAAGGTCCTCTACCGCGGTGCCGACATTCTGATTCTGGACGAGCCTACCGCCGTACTGACCCCCCAGGAGACCGACAAGCTCTTTGCCGTCCTACGGAACATGCGGGATGCGGGAAAGGCCATCGTCATCATCACCCACAAAATGCACGAGGTGGAAGACCTGTCTGACCGGGTGGCCGTACTGCGGCAGGGCCAGTTTGTGGGAGATATGCTGACCAAGAACACCAATGCCCAGGAAATGACCAACATGATGGTAGGTCGGCCTGTGACACTGAACATTGACCGGCCCGCCCCTGTTGACCCCAAGCCCCGTATTGTCGTGGAACATCTGACCGTCCGGGACCAGGAGGGCAGTCTCAAACTGGATGACGTATCCTTTACCGCCAATTCCGGGGAAATTCTGGGCATTGCCGGTATTTCCGGCTGCGGCCAGAAAGAGCTGCTGGAAGCCATTGCGGGCTTACAGCCTACGGAACATGGCTCCATTCGGTATATTGAAGATGACGGCACTCCGGAGGAACTGATCGGCAAAGACCCCACGGCCATTTCCGGCATGGGCGTTTCCCTGTCCTTTGTGCCGGAAGACCGGCTGGGCATGGGCCTGGTAGGCTCCATGGATTTAACCGACAACATGATGCTCCGCTCTTTCCGGAAAGGCAAATCCTGGTTTACCAACCGCCGGGAACCCAAGCGGCTGGCGGAAAAGGTGGTCAAAGACCTGGAAGTCAATACCCCCGGTGTTTCTACCCCCGTCCGGCTGCTCTCCGGCGGCAACGTGCAGAAAGTCCTGGTAGGCCGGGAGATCGCCGCCGCCCCCACGGTGCTTCTGACGGCCTACGCCGTCCGTGGTCTGGACATCAACGCCTCCTATACCATCTATGACCTGATCAACCAGCAGAAAAAGGCCGGTGTGGCCGTGGTCTTTGTAGGCGAGGACCTGGACGTGCTGCTGGAACTGTGTGACCGTATTCTGGTTCTCTGCGGCGGCAAGGTCAGCGGCATCGTGGAAAAGCCCGATTCCTCCCAGAAGCCGGAGGTGGGCATGATGATGACTCGGTTGGGAGGAAAAAAGAATGGCTAAACAATCTTCCGTCCTGCACATCTCCAAGCGGGACAACCTGCCCTGGTATAAAACCTGGGCCATCCGTGGGGCGGCCATTTTGCTGGCTGCCGTGGTCTGCGGCATTGTCACCGCCGGACTCACGGGGCAGAACCCCCTGGCGGTTTACAAAACCATGTTTGACGGTGCTTTCGGCACCCAGCGGAAAATGTGGATCATGGGCCAGAATCTGGCCATTCTGCTGGTGGTGTCTCTGGCCGTGACCCCGGCCTTTAAGATGCGCTTCTGGAACGTGGGCGGCGAGGGCCAGATTCTCATTGGCGGTCTTGCCACCGCGGCCTGTATGATTTTGCTGGGAGACAAGCTCCCGGGCTGGGCCTTGATTCTCCTGATGATCCTCTCCTCTGTGGCAGCAGGTGCCGTATGGGGTGCCATTCCCGCCATCTGCAAGGCCAAGTGGAACACCAATGAGACCCTGTTTACCCTGATGATGAACTACGTGGCAACCCAGCTGGTTGCCTACTACGTCATCCTCTGGGAAGTACCCAAGGGGGCCGGTAAAATCGGCATCATCAACCAGTCCACCCAGGCCGGTTGGCTGCCCCAGATTGGCACTTATAAGTACCTACTGAACATTCTGGTAGCCCTGGTGCTGACGGTGATGATGTATTTTTACCTCACCCGCTCCAAGCAGGGCTATGAGATCGCCGTGGTAGGCGAAAGCGAGCGCACCGCCCGGTATGTGGGCATCCCCGTGGGCAAGGTCATCGTGCGGACCATGATGATCTCCGGCGGCATCTGCGGTCTGGCAGGTCTTTTGCTGGTAGGCGGCACCGCCCACACCATCACCACCTCCATTTCCGGAGGCCGGGGCTTTACCGCCGTCATGGTTGCTTGGCTTGCCAAGTTCAACCCTTTCTCCATGATTTTTACCAGCTTTCTGCTGGTGTTCCTGGACCGGGGTGCCCAGGAGATTTCCACCATCTACGCCCTGAACCACTCTTTCAGCGACATCCTCACCGGCATTATTCTGTTCTTCATCATCGGCAGTGAGTTCTTTATCAGCTACAAGCTGAATTTCCTCAAAAACACCAGGAAGGAGCAAGCCTAAATGTTTGATTTTGTTTCCTTTTTCCCCAGAGCGGTCATGCAGGGCATTCCCCTCCTCTTCGGTGCCACCGGCGAGACCCTGACGGAAAAATCCGGCAACCTGAACCTGGGTATCCCCGGCGTGATGTACGTTGGCGGCATCTGTGGCGTCATCGGGGCCTTTTTCTATGAGCAGAGCGGCCAGATGGTGCCGGTTCTGGCGGTACTGATTCCCCTGCTGTGTTCTCTGGTAGGTTCTCTCCTGATGGGGCTTCTCTACTGCTTCCTCACCGTAACCCTCCGGGCCAACCAGAACGTAACGGGTCTGGCCATGACCACCTTTGGCGTGGGCTTCGGCAACTTCTTTGGCGGCTCCCTCATCAAACTGACCAATGCGGAAGTCCCCTCCATTGCCCTGTCTGCCACCTCGGAATATTTCCGGAAAGCCCTGCCCTTTGCAGAGAAGACCGGTGTTTTTGGAAAGCTGTTCCTCAGCTACGGCTTTTTGGCCTACACCGCCATTATCATCGCCCTGGTCACCTCCTACGTGCTGAAAAAGACCCGGGTAGGCCTGCAGCTCCGGGCCGTGGGCGAAAGCCCCGCCACCGCTGACGCGGCGGGCATTGACATCTCCCGGTACAAGTACAAGGCCACCTGCATCGGCAGCATGATTGCGGGCCTGGGTGGATTGTATTACGTCATGGACTACGCCTGCGGTGTCTGGTCCAACAACGCTTTCGGTGACCGTGGGTGGCTGGCCATCGCCCTGGTAATTTTCACCATCTGGCGGCCCAACGTGGGCATTTTCAGCTCCATCCTCTTTGGCGGCCTGTACATTCTCTACCTGTTCCTGCCCACCGGCACCAATCTGGCAGTAAAGGAACTGTACAAAATGCTTCCTTACATCGTCACCATCATCGTGCTGGTCCTCAGCTCCATGCGCAACAAGCGGGAAAACCAGCCCCCCGAAAGCCTGGGCATCCCCTATTTCCGGGAAGACCGATAAAAAACATTTTGGCACCGTGATTTTTCACGGTGCCGCTTTTTACACTTTTGTCGCCTGATTCAGCTTGTACAGGAGGTTCGCCGCCATCTCCCGGGTGAGGGTTCCTTCTTCCGGGATGGGGAAAGAGGCCTCTTGCAGAAGCTTCACCCCGTCTTCCCCCTCCAAATCCAGGCAGACGCACAGCAAGGCTGCGGCCTCCTGGGTAGATACGCTTGCCTGGGTGTCAAAGTCTCCCTGCCAGACCGTTCCGGCGGTAAGGCCCGCCCGCAAGGCGGCCGCGGCATAGGGCCGGAGCCACTGGGGGAGATTGGTGCGGATTTCCGCCGAAACCTGCTGCTCCACGGGGATGGACAAAGTTTTCACAACCATTGTTAAAAACTCCCCTCGGTTCACTGGTTTTTCCGGGCCAAAATAGGCACTGCCCGCCAGGGTCTCCCCGGCGAAAATGCCGGTAGCCCGCATCCATTCCGCCGTAAACCGGCAGGAAGTATCCATCGTGTCCTCATAGCCCGGGGCATTGGTAGATTTTAAAATGGTCACGGTGACGGTGGCTTCCCGGGATACCTTGCCCTGGGGGTCCGTGGCGGTATAGGTGAACGAATCCACCCCCACCTTGTTTTTGGCCGGGGTGTAGGTGAAGCCGCCCTTTTCTTCAATGGTCACACTGCCCCGCCGGGGTTGGCGCAGAATGGCAAAGGTCAACTCTTCCCCCTCCGGGTCTTTGGCCCGGAAAACTCCGGAACCGGGCAAATTACGATAGGTCTCCAAAGTGGAATCCTCCGCCACGGGGACTTTGTTTTCTTTGCCCCGGATGCCCAGAGTCAGAGTGGTCTCCGGCTCCAAGGAGCCGTTTTTTACCGGCAAGTAGCCGACGCTGGCAACGCCGTCTTCTTCTGTCCTGTTAGGGGTAAACCGGAGCTGAGAGAGCTGCTCCTGGGTCAGCGCATCTCCGGAGCGGATGCAGCGGGTTCCCAAGGTCAGGCTGCCGTTTTTCGGCACCTGTCTGAGGAATACGGCGGTATCCGCCCCGAAATCCTCCTGAGAAAAGCAGTAAACATCACCGCTTTCCACCTCCGCCGCCATGGCACTCAGGGGCAGGGCCAACAGCAGCAAGCAGCAAAAACAGATTCGCAGTTTCATAACAAAACCTCCAGAAATTGAATTTCCGGAGGTAGTGTTTGCCAGTTCTGGCAGGATTATTCAGCTTTTCTCACCCAGAGGATCATATTTTCCCGGGTGTCCAGAATTTCATAGTCTTTTTGAAGCAGTTCCTGAATCTCCCGGGGGGACACTTCCTCCTGGGGGGTCAGGACGTAGCTGCCGTTTTTCATGTAGTCTGTGACGGTTTCTCCGACTCCCGGCATCAGGAGAATATAATGCGACTGCCAGTCGCAGTACCGCAGCGGCGGCATCCGGTTCGACAGTATATACATCCGGGAGCAGGAGAAAGAACCATAAAAATACACATCCTCCCCGTCCGGTACCTGAGAAACCAGGGCATTGAGATCATCATATTCTCGGGTACTTTCCTGATGGGTTCTGGCACAGTACATGGCGTACCGAATTTCCACAATAGCTTTGCTGTAAATAAGGGGCCATTGGGCCGCCAGGGAACCCAGCAGCAACAGCACCGAGAGAATCAAACACGCTACCCGGTCCCCTGCCCGTCGGCAGAAATGCTTCCGGGTCTGGACCGTCAAGAGGTACGCCCCATAGACCACCAGGGGCAGGGACAGCACAAAGTAGTGGGCATACCCATTGCCCATAGCCGCCGCCAGCAGCAGCGTTGCCAGAGCGGACAGGGTAAAGAGCCAGCTTTTCCAATCCCTGACTCGGTAGATAAGCAGGACGATCAGGGGCGGCAGCCCCGTAAAGAGGCAGGGCCAGATCTTCATCAGGCCCAGAATCTTCTGGGGAAACCCTGCTTCCCCGGAATAGCGGAAGCCTAGGACAAACACCTGGTTCAGCATGTCCCCCAGGATGCCCCGCCACCAGGCCCACAGAAGCCCCGGCAGCACTCCAACAAGAACCCCCAGCAGGAACGAGGCCACGTTGGCAAAGAAATTCCGGAACCGCTTCCAAAGCAAAAGGTTGACCGTCACCGTCAGCAAAATGGCCCCCAGGAGGGCCGCATTTGTAATGCGGATCAGGGCCATGATGCCGAAGACCAGGCCGTAGAGGAAGCCCCACAGGGGCGGATGATCCTGGTTCTCAGGACTGGGCAGCCGGGTACCCCGGAGATAGCGCAGGAACACATACAAACAGGGCATGAGGAACGGCAGACTCAGCTCTTCCGTCAGGCCGCCCCCCTGCATGGTATAGCTCAGAATCACGGCGCAGGGCAGCATCAATAAAAGCGACAGCAGCAGCGGACAGCCCTTTTCCGGGAAAGCCAGGTCGAGACTCTTTTTGGCAAACACCAGGCTCACCGTCAGGCACACCCATTGCACCAGGAACACCCCCAGCCGCCCAAAAATGAGCCGCTGGCCCAGATACTCCATCCAAAAAAGGTATGGCCCTTTCATATCAAAAAAGTCCCGATAGGGCAATAGTCCCTGGGTCATGCCCTGGCCCACCAGCCGGAAAAAGGCCGCGTCCTGGCCCACTTCATAGGAAAGCAAAGGCGTGGTAGACAGGGAGCATACCAGGAGAAATCCCAGGGCAGCCAGCCCCAGGACTACCGGCTCCAGAATCCGGAGCCAAAGGCTTTTGTTTTGTTCCATGGCTTATTTTCCCCCACAAAACCGGACCTTGGACCTGAAAAACTGCCCGGAATACATATCTTTTAAAATAAACCCCGGCACGATCTGGCAGGGCATCCCCTGCCCCCGGAGTTTTTCTATACACCGTTTTAATAATTCCAGGCGGTCATAGGTCTCAACCACCGGGGCGATTTTTTTCATAGCCGACCCTCCCAGGTGTCCATCTTTTGAAACCATTTTATCGCATTTACGGGATTTCGTCAAGGCGATTGCTTTTTAGATGCAAAAATGGTATGATGGGCAAAAAGGGAGCGGTCCTGCCCCCGGTTTTTGGAAAGGAATACATGATGGATGCTTTTTCCTATGCCCAGATCCTCTGGGACTATATGTGCATGAACCAGCCCCCCAAAAAGGCCGACTGCATTGTGGGTTTTGGCTGCTACAATGAGGACATCCCTATCAGGTGCGCCCAACTCTACCGGGAGGGCTTCGCCCCCTGGGTGCTGTTCACCGGCGGCCTGGGCCGGAACACCGCCAACATGTGGACGGAAAGCGAGGCAGAACGCTTTGGCCGCATTGCCTTGGAAGCAGGGGTACCGATGGAGGCCCTGCTCCTTGAAACCAAGTCCACCAACACGGCGGAAAACATCGCCTTTACCAGGAATCTGTTGGAAGAAAAGGGGCTGCATATCACCTCCATTTTAGGTGTCCACAAGCCCTATATGGAGCGGCGCATCTACGCCGCCTGGAAAAACTACTGGCCACAAATGCCTTTCTCTGTGACCTCCTACCAGCAGACCATGGAAGAATACCTGACCGCCAACGAACCCCGGGGCCGCAGCATCCACGACACCCTGGAAATGATTGCGGGAGACTTCCAGCGTATAGAACTCTACGCCCAAAAAGGCTACCAGATTCCCCAGGAAATTCCAGAACCCGTCTGGGAAGCATTCCGAGGCCTTACCGCCCTGGGCTACACCGGGCAGCTGGCAAAGTAGTTTTTTCACAGGAATTTCACAAAAAACCGACGGCCGTTTTGGTCGTCGGTTTTGACTCTTATTACTCTGCTGTCTTCAAAGGCTCTGCCAGAAAAAACTCATCATATTGCGTGATTTGATATTCCGTTTCTGGAAACTGCTCAAGCTGCCAGGAACGCAACACATATACCGCATTCTCATTTACATCTGGTTTCTCCGGTATCCTAAATACATATTTATCAAAGGATGCAATATCTTCAAAAGCTACTCGATAGCTGTTATACTGTACCGTTGCTTGATATGTATTGGGGTCAGTCTGGCTGTAAAACAGTGCGAAAACATAGGGCATATTGACATATTGACTCACATATACCCGTTTTGAATCCCGTGCATCTGCCTGGGTAATTGCTGGTCCCAATCCTTTAAAAAACAAATCGGATATTTGTTCCTGATAATCTGTAAAATAACTGTGTGTAAATAAGGCAAACAGAACCATAAATACTGCTGTGGCGGCGTTCGCTCCATGAGGAATTCTTTTTGCCAAATCAACCGTACCTACGATAGTATAGTACAACCACGGAATCATCACAATATTGATACGATTGATGTTTGGCTCCACAATGAACATCAGGACAACAGAGGCCAGAAACCAGAAATTCATTATAAACTCCGGCCCTTTCTTATTCCTGCTGCCAAATCTACGAAAACAAACCCACAGTCCCCAAAAAGTAAGGGGCAGAGAAACAGGATAAGTAATTCCATAATGCTTTATTGCATTCCATGGGCATTCGTCAACCTGACGAATTAAGATTTCCACAGAGGTTCTGAAATTTCGGAGACTGCTGTTTAGCATATCCTCCGAGAAAACAGAAGCCATCTGAGTGGATCGATTAAAATACAACCTTGGAATCGTCATAAAACCAAGGGATATTGAAGGTAAATCGAATACACTGATCAATACAAACAGAATAATGGGAGCAGCCGTTATCCCAAGAACGCACATTCCCAAAAGTGCTTGCTTCCAGGACAGCCGATGGGTATAAAGCAAATATCCCATAAGAGGCAGCACATAAAACGGAAGAAAACAATACGAGCTTCCATAGGAATATGCCGAAAAGCCCCAGAGAAAACAGGCTACATACAAGTATATCGTTTTTTTATTTGTGCAATACATACTTAATGCAAAGGTTCCCCAAAGCACCAAGTCTGGAAACAAATTACTCTCCAGACCCCAACGGCTTTTCATAATATGCCAAGGGCAAACAGCAAACAAAAAAGTCCCAAGATTTACCCAAACGCCCTTTTCTTTCCACAGGTTTTTCAAGAAAAAATAGAAGATGACAACCGATATGCTGCCAACAATGGCCATTGGTAGCCGAACTGTCAATTCTGACAGTCCAAACAGGGCGATAAAAGGCATACACAGCCAGGAATAAGCCACATTCTGGCCACTTCCCCATGCAATCAAATGAACCGGATTTACAATGCCGTTCCGGTCAATGCCATAATTCATAATTGCAAAAGCATCATACCCTGCGGAAGCCTCGTCTTGATTCAGGCCTCCTGGCACGCTACCCAGAAAAATCACACGAACCAGAATACCCAGCAGTATTACCATGATAGGAATTGCCCAGTCCTGATGTTTCCTCCACAATGATGAGTAAACCCTGCAGTTGCCATCTTTCATAAATAATCAATGCCCTCTTTCTAACGAAACAAAGTTTTATCTATAAATTACAATGTTCCTCAAGAAAAAACATACGTCAAAGAGCGTTTTCTTTTTGGAAAACTGGAATTGTTTGGAATCTACAGCAATAAAAATTGCCTAAATATGCGCTTTGTCCATTTTTTATAAACATATACGCAATTACTCTGTCATTTTACCATAGAGACAGGAAAAGTCAACTTCTAATGTCTCATAAGACAGTATAGAGCGTATTTTCTGTTGCACAAAAGCCCGCCTCATGTTAGAGACGGGCTTTTGATAAAAATGTCGAATATCTGGATACGCTTATCCTTTTACTGCGCCGGCAGCAACACCTTTGATGATGTACTTCTGGCAGGACAGGTAGAAGATGATTACGGGGACGATGCTCAGTAAAATCAGGGCCATGGTGGCACCCATGTCTACGGAGCCGTAGGAGCCTTTCAGGTACTGGATGTGAATGGGAATGGTCATATACTTTTTCCGGTCCAATACCAGGTAGGGAAGCAAATAGTCGTTCCACACCCACATGATTTCCAGAACACCCACGGAGATCAGGGTGGGCTTCATCATGGGTAGCACCACATCGAAGAAGGTCTTGACGGGGCCGCAGCCGTCAATGGCGGCGGCTTCCTCAATGGACAGCGGGATAGACTTTACAAAGCCCGAGAACATGAATACCGCAAGGCCTGCGCCAAAGCCCAGATAGATAATGGGAATGGTCCAGGGGGTATTGAGGTTCAGGGTGTCCGCGGTCTTAGGCAGAGTGAACATAACCATCTGGAAAGGTACCACCATGGAGAACACGCACAGGTAATACACGATTTTGGAGAAAGCACTGCCTACACGGGCAATGTACCAGGCCGCCATGGAAGTGCAAACCAGGATCAAAGCACTGGAAACAATGGTAATGAACAAGCTGTAGCCAACGGACTTGGCAAAGGGGTAGTTTCCAAAGGTCATGCCCTTGATATAGTTGTCAAAGCCCACATAGGATTCTTCATTGGGCAGGGCAAAGGTTTCGGTGTTGACGTAGGCATTGGCCTTGAAGGAATTCATAAGAACCAGGAAAATGGGCAGCAGGTACACAACAGCGACCACCGCAAAAACAACAGTCAATACGGTTTTGCCTCGCTTTTCTCCCTGGATGGTAGCAGGTTTCTTTGCCATTACTGCTGCACCTCCTTATCATGGGTGGATTTCATCTGGAAAATACCAATGATGGCAACCAGAACGAAGAACATAACGGCCTTGGCCTGTCCAACGCCCTTGGTTTTCAGGGTATTGGAGTTGACGATGTTCAGGGCCAGCATTTCGGTGGTGTGGATGGCACCGTTGTAGGGACGGCCATTGGTCAGGGCCAGGTTCTGGTCGTAGAGCTTAAAGGAGTTGGTCAGGGTCAGGAACGTGCAGATGGTGATGGAGGGCATAACGTTGGGAATGATGATGTCCCACAGGGTCTTCCACTCGGAAGCACCATCAATTTTAGCAGCCTCCAGCATATCCCCCGGCACCGCCTGGAGTCCGGCGATATAAATGATCATCATATAGCCGATCTGCTGCCAGGCCATGAGAATGATCAGGCCCCAGAAGCCGTAGGTGGAGTTCAGCAGGATGGAAGTATTATACCGGGACAGAATGCCGTCAAAAATCATGGACCAGATATAGCCCAGGACGATGCCGCCGATCAGGTTGGGCATGAAGAACACGGTTCTGAAAATATTGGAACCCTTGATGCCCTTGGTCAGCAGGTACGCCACGGTAAAGGCCAGAATATTGATGATCAGCAGAGAAACCAGAGCAAAGCCCGCCGTATACCAGAAGGCATGGAGGAAGCTTTCGTCCGCAAAGGCCTTTACATAGTTGTCAAGACCCGCCCAGGTCCACTTGCTGGTGGTTTTGAAGTTACAGAAAGAAAGGAACAGGCCCTTTGCAAAGGGATAAAGGAATCCGATGCAGAAGGCAATGAACGTAGGAAGCAGGAAAATGGGGAAGCACTTTTGAATGGGACGACGGACCAGAACGGAGTTCAGTGCCGCACCGTCGTTCTTTTTCTTGAATAAAGCCATAGTCATCTCTCCTTTGGGGAGTACCGAGGGAACGGCCTCCGGATATTCCGGTTTGGGTAGCTCTGAAGAATCAGAGAACGGTTATAAAAAGTCGGGGCGAGCGAAACCGCTCGCCCCGATAGGTTTTAGGGTAATGCAGGAATTAGCCCAGGTTCTTGGCGTACTGGGCAGCCCAGCCGTCAACGATGGCAGTCTCCACAGCGGCCCAATCGCCGGTGCCGGAAACGTACTGAGTCAAAGCATCCACAACGGCGGCACGGAAGTCATCCACGCCGGGAGTCCAGTTGAATGCCCAGGTAACGGTGTAGTTGCCGTCAGCAACCAGCTTGTTGGCATCGGCAAAGAACACGTTCTCAGGAGTCTTGGCGTTCTTGAAGGGGCAGGGGCCAAACTGCTCGGCCAGCATGGTGGTGCCTTCCTCGGAAGTCACGACCCACTTCATGAAGTCCAGAGTAGCCTGGATGTCTTCGGGAGCAGCTTCCTTGTTGACAGCCCAGCAGTTCTCGGTGCCGGAGCACAGACCGGCCTTCTCCTCGCCTTCTACACCGCAGTAGATGGGGATCATGGCCAGGTCGTCGGGGTTCATGCCGAAGGTGCCGGTCAGGTTGCCGTACTCCCAGGTACCGTTCTGGTAGAAGACGGCCTCGCCCTTGCCGAACTCAGCCTCAGCCTGGTCACCGGTGGCGGTGGTCAGAGCAGCGCCGGTGGTGGCGGAGTCAGTGGTGTACAGGTCCCAGATGGCCTTGAAGTTTTCCAGGTACTTGTTGGTGATGGTGGCGGGCTGCTTGGTCACGCCGTCGTCACGGAACTGGTAGAACAGCGGCATATTCAGCAGGTGGCCGGAGAATCTCCAGGAGGAGGAGCCGTCCAGACCGGCGGAGGTGAAGGCATCGAAGCCCAGCTCGGAAGCATGAGCGTGGATGTCGTCAGCAACAGCCTTCAGGGACTCGAAGTTGGTGATCTCGTCCAGGGAGTGGCCAGCCTTTTCCAGCAGGGCCTTGTTGACGATGATGCCGAAGGACTCGTAGCAGTAGCCGATGGACAGCACGGAGCCGTCGTCGCCCTTCAGGTTAAAGTCATCGGTGGTCATTTCCTTGTAAACATCGGTGTCACGCAGGTCCATGCACCACTCGCCGTAAGCATCGATAGCGCCCTGGTTGCCAGCCTGGAACATGGTGGGAGCAGCGGTCTTGTCCAGCTCTGCGGTCAGGGTGGTGTCGTAAGTACCGGAAGCGGCGGTAACGACAGTGACCTTTACGCCGGTCTGCTCGGTGTAGGTTTTGGCCAGTTCCTGCCAAGCGGCATCGGACTCGGGCTTGAAGTTCAGGTAGTACACGGAACCGGTAGCGGAGGCAGCAGGAGCCTCAGTCTCGGCAGCGGCAGTGGTCTCAGCAGCGGGAGCTTCGGTGGTTGCCGCGGGGGTCTCCGTCTGGGCACCGCAGCCAAACAGGCCGACAACCAGAACCAGAGACAGTGCGAGTGCAAGCAGTTTCTTCATGATCTTTCCTCCAAACTTGATTTGTAAAGCCTGGATAAACCGGCCTTACGAAAATAATATCCGTGGTCAGGTTTTTACACAAATCTTGACCACGGGTATCATTATACAACTTTTCGATGAGGAATGTCAACAAAAACGGTGCCTTTTTCCCTAGTCAAAGCCAACAAATAAAAGCTCTCATTTTTGTTAATGGTTCACAATTTCGTAACTTTTGGAAAAGAAATCGATAAAGATTTATCACATTTCCTCAAAGAATCGGCACTTCATTCTTTGTTTTCTTCTGCCTTTTTCGGTGCCCGGTCATAGCGTTCCGTCAGTTCCAGGATGCGTGCAGCCAGACTTCTGGTATTATAGCCCTTTCTGACCCGCCAGGTCCAGTTGCAGCCGGTGGTGCCGGGGAAGTTCATCCGGGCTTCTCCACCCAGGTTCAGATAGTCCTGGAGCTGCACGATGGCCCGCTCGGACACGGAGCTCAGGCAGGTGCGGATGGTGCCCCAGACATAGCCCTCTTTCTTTGTCAGGGCCATGTAGTCTGCCGCCACCTTCACCGCCTCCGGGGATGCGGTGTCGAACCACTGGCGCATGGTCATATTGTCATGGGTGCCGGTATAGCAGACGGTGTTGCGGGTATAGGTGTGGGGCCGGTACTCCGAGGGCTCCTTGGAGTCAAAGGCAAATTCCAGAACCTTCATACCGGGGTAGCCGGAATCGTCCCGCAGCTGCAAGACCTCCTCCGTCAGGAATCCCAAATCCTCTGCCACAAAGTCCAGCTGGGGCAGACCCTTTTTCAGGGCGTTTACAAAAGACATGCCCGGGCCTTTGACCCAATGGCCGTTTCTGGCGGTGTCGTCCCCGTAGGGCACGGACCAGTAGGCTTCAAAGCCTCTGAAATGGTCCAGCCGCACCACGTCAAAGAGCTTGCCGCTGGCACCCAGACGGTCCAGCCACCACCGGTAGCCCTGCTCCTCCATCACATCCCAGCGGTACAGGGGATTTCCCCACAGCTGGCCGTCAGCGGTAAAGGCATCCGGGGGGCAGCCCGCCACCGCCGTGGGGGCCAGGTCCTCGTCCAGCTGGAACAGTTCCGGGTTCTTCCAGACCTCTACGGAGTCATAGGGTACATAAATCGGCACGTCACCAATAAGCTCAATGCCCAGGGCCTTGGCCTTTTTCCGCAGCGCATCCCATTGCTTGTAGAATTCATACTGGACGAAGCTATAGAACCGAATTTCTTCCGCCAACTCCTGGGCGGCTTCTTCCAAAGCTTCCGGTTTCCGGAGTTTCAGCTCCTCCTCCCACTGAAACCAGGGGGCGTAACCGTGCTTCTCTTTCAGGGCCATATACAGTGTAAAATCCGGCAGCCACTGGGCGTTGCGCTTCATAAAGGCATTCAATGCCCGGTCATTGCGGAAGCGGCTGTAGGCCAGCTTCAGAATGGGGGTACGGCCATTGTAGAGCTTGCCAAAATCCACCTGGGTCTCGTCATCGCCCCAGTCTACCGAGAGGACTTCTTCTTTCGTCAGCAAGTGCTGCCGCACCAGGGTGTCCAGGTCGATGAGGTAGGGGTTGCCCGCATAGGCCGAGCAGGACTGATAGGGGGAATCCCCGTAGCCCGTGGGGCCAAGGGGCAGCATCTGCCAGGCCTGTTGACCGGATTTGTGCAGAAAGTCCAAAAACGCATAGGCACTTTTGCCCATGGTGCCCACACCGTAAGGCCCGGGCAGGGATGTAATGTGCATCAGGATTCCAGCTTTACGCATAAAAAACACGCTCCTTGATCTATTTTCTATTTCTTCTTATTTTATAATACAGAGAAAAACGCCGGGCACAGCAGGGCGGTCAGGATGCCCGCCACCACCAAGGACAGGCTGCTGACGGCCCCGGTCAGCTCTGAAATTTCGGAAGCCCGGCTGGTGCCCACCACATGGGAGGCGGTGCCGAAGGCCACGCCCTGGGCGATGGGGTCACGGAGTTTCAAGAGCCTACACAGCCCGGAGCCAAAAATATTGCCCAAAATGCCCGTAATGATGATTACCGCCGTGGTCACTGCCGGGATGCCTCCCAACTGCTCACTGACGGCAATGCCCATGGCCGTTGTAATGCTTTTCGGAAGTAAGGACGCCAGCATTGGCTCTTCCATGGCAAAGAATCTGCACAGCACCGCCACGCACAGAAGGCTTGCCGCCGTTCCCGCCAGAACACCGGCAAAAATCGCCGGAAGATTTTTGTTCAGCACCTTGATCTGCTCATAAAGGGGTACCGCCAGACAAACCGTGGCGGGGGTCAAAAGCCAGGAAAAAGTCTCGCAGCCCTCCTGGTAGGCCCCGGGGGTAACACCGGTCAAAGGCAGCACCGCCACCACCAGGACTACCGCCACCAAAATGGGGTTACACAAAGGGCTTTTCAGCTTCTTTTGCAGCCACAGCCCCAGCTCATAGGCTCCCAGGGTGAGAACGATGGCAAAAAGAGAGGTTTCAGAAAGCAAATCAGCCATGGCGTTCCCCTCCCCGTTTCAGCATCCATTGGGTGGTAAGTCCCGCCACAGCGAATACCAGCACGGTGGACACCGCCAGAATGACCCCAACGGGTACCATGCTCCCGGCAATGTCTTCCCAGATCTCCACAATACTCACCGCCGGGGACACAAAGAACAGTCCCATAATGGCAATGAGGAATTTGCTCACAGCGTCCACCTGGTAAAGCTTCACGATTCCCAGTTTCAGGGCCAGAAACAGCAGCACCAGCCCATAGACCGCCGCCGGGACCGGCAGAGGCAGCAGCAGATGCAGCAGCTCCCCCAGAAAGGTAAAGGCAAATATGATTGTCGCTTGAATCACGTATTTCATTGTTGTATCTTTTGACCTTTGCGCTTTCTCAGGATTCGTATTTTGGCTCACAGGTCAGGTTGACACCCAAACGCCTGAACATATTGATGTCCACGCTGGACAGCAGCACCGAGGAATGGACCTCGCACCCCCGCAGAGAGCCAAGCTGCTCCATGGCCAGTTCTGCCGTGGGGTTGGTGGCAGCGGAAATGGACAGGGCGATCAGGGTTTCATCCGTATGGAGTCTGGGGTTGCGGTTGCCCAGGTGATCCACTTTCAGGTGCTGAATGGGGTCCAACACCGCCGGGGCGATGAGGTGCAGCTCGTCCGGGATGCCCGCCAGGGCTTTCAGGGCGTTCAGCAGCAACGCCGAGGACGCACCCAAAAGGTCCGAAGTCCGGCCCGTGATGATCCGCCCGTCAGCAAGCTCCATGGCCGCCGCAGGGCCGCCGGTCTCCTGCGCCCGTTTGAGAGCCGGGGCAATGACACTGCGCTCCTCCGGTCGGACACCGGCCTTTTTCATCAGCATTTCCAGCTTGAAAACCACCTCGTCCGAGGTCTTTCCCTTTTTCTGGTCTTCCAAGGCCGTATAATATCTGCGGATGATCTCCTGCCGGGAGGCAAAACAAGCCGCCTCGTCATCCACAATGCAGTTGCCCACCATGTTGACACCCATATCCGTGGGGGACTTATAGGGGCAGTAGCCCAAGATCTTCTCAAAAATGGCCACCAGCACCGGGAAGGCTTCCACATCCCGGTTGTAATTCACGGTGGTGACCCCGTAGGCTTCCAGATGGAAGGGGTCAATCATGTTCACATCGTTTAAGTCCGCCGTGGCCGCCTCATAGGCCAGGTTCACCGGATGATTCAGGGGGACATTCCAAATGGGGAAGGTTTCAAATTTGGCATAGCCCGCCGTATTCCCCCGCTCATGCTCGTGGTAGAGCTGGCTTAAACAGGTGGCCAGTTTTCCGCTGCCGGGTCCGGGGGCCGTCACCACCACCAGGGAACGGGTGGTCTCAATGTAGTCATTCTTGCCGAAGCCATCCTGGCTTACCACAAAGGCGGTATTGGAGGGGTAGCCCTCAATGCCGTAGTGGTGGTACACCCGGATGCCCATGCCCTCCAACCGGGACTGGAATGCTTTGGCCGCCATATTGTCGTGATACCGGGTCAACACCACGCTGGACACGTAGAGTCCAAAGTTTCTGAAAATGTTGATCAGCCGGATCACATCCAGGTCATAGGTAATGCCCAGGTCTCCACGGATCTTATTCTTTTCAATGTCCCCGGTGTTGATGGCAATGACCATCTCCACCTGGTCTTTCATTTGCAGCAGCATCCGCAGCTTGCTGTCCGGCTGGAAGCCGGGAAGCACCCGGGAGGCATGATTGTCGTCATACAGTTTGCCGCCGAATTCCAGATATAGCTTGCCGCCAAACTGGGCGATCCGCTCCCGGATGTGGCTGGACTGCATCTGCAAGTATTTATCGTTATCGAACGCCTTGTGAACCATGATAGCCGCCTCTTTCAACTCTTAATCAACTGGTTTATTATACCGAGTTTCGCCGTAAAACGCAATACAGCCGGGACAGAAAATTTACAACCTTTTCATCCTTGATTCTCTGTGCTATAATTTCCTCAAAAGACTTATTATAATAGGAGGGATTTGTATGAACCGTCCCTTTCCTGTGATGGTCCGGGAATGGTTTGATACCAATCGAAAAAATCAATATGCTCTGAAACCCTACCTGGTCCAGGACGGCCAGGTGCATCCCGTGGCCGTCATCTGCCCTGGCGGCGGCTATCGGCGGATTTGCAGCTTCATCGAGGGCCACCCCTACGCCAAGGCTTTGAACCGCCTGGGCTATCACGCCGTAGTGGTCTATTACCGCGTCCGGGAGGAAGCCCTCTTCCCTAACCCCCAGGACGATCTGGCCCGGGCGGTCCGGGAAGTTCTCTCCCACGCCCAGGACTGGAAGCTGGATACAACCGGCTACTCCCTCTGGGGTTCCTCCGCCGGGGGCCACCTGGCAGGCTCCTTTGGCACCGAGTCCATGGGCTACAAACACTACCATCTTCCCAAACCTGGGGCCATCATCCTCAGCTACCCCGTGGTATCCATGGGTGAAAAAGCCCACCCCGGCAGCCGGAATTTTCTCCTAGGCCCCCACCCCACCCCAGAAATGATTCAAAAAACCAGCCTGGAATGCCAGATCACCCCCGCCTATCCCCCCACATTCCTGTGGTGGGGCGACAAAGACGAATGCGTCGACCCGGACAACAGCCGGATGCTGCAAGCCGCCCTGGAAGCAAACCACATCCCCTGCCAATGCCGGGAATACCCAAACGTCACCCACGGCGTCGGCTTGGGCCTAGGCCTCCCCTGTGAGGGCTGGTTTGAAGACGCGGTAGCGTTCTGGGAAACCGTGACCCGTAAGACAAAACAAATGCAGTGAAAAATACACCGAATTTTCCAATTTTATGAACACAAAACGGCGATAGATATGTTAAATAATCGGTATTTATAACAATTTTCATGTAGGGGCGGCAACCTTGTCAAGAGAAACATAGGTAACACATAGGGAAGACACATGGGTTACAGTCTGCGGATGT
>CAKTQE010000010.1 GCA_934593275.1 uncultured Oscillospiraceae bacterium
TTGATAATAAGGAATTATCCTGTATTTGATGTCTACATTCTACATCATCTTTAGTCAAAGTGCAACATTATTCTATCGACAATTTTATTATTTTCTCTATTTCGTCACATCTCCTTGCCGTATGCTATAATACTTCTTCAAGAACAAGGAAAGGACGCATTTTTATGGACACAGAAAAAATGGAGGCCATGCTGGGTTTCTACTTAGAGCACTGTCAATACGAAAAAGCACTCAACGCGCATACACTCAAAGCCTATAAAAAGGATATTAGCCAGTTTATAGTCTTTTCCTCCATGCAGGCGGACCCATTCTCCAAAGAAAATATACAAAACTACATTGCTTGGCTGCATGATGATTATGCGGTGCGAAGTGTGAAACGCAAAATTGCAAGTCTAAAAGCTTTTTTCGCATATCTTTCATTTGAAGAAGTGCTATCTGATAATCCTTTTTCTCATATGCGAATTAAAATGCGGGAACCGTCCCTTCTTCCTCGAACTATCCCACTCACAACCATTGATCAACTTCTAACGCATATTTATAGTCTCCAACCATGCCACAGCAAGTCAGCATATACCCATCGTGTACTTATGCGGGATGTTGCTATTCTTGAACTTTTGTTTGCGTCTGGCATGCGAATATCTGAGTTGTGTTCTCTGCACACGGACGACATTGATCTTATAGAAGGCTCGGTCAAAATATATGGGAAGGGTGCGAAAGAACGGCTGATCCAAATCAGCAATCAGAACGTTCTCATTGCCCTGCGTAACTATGTAGGCTGCTGGAACGATAAGATTCAAACCTCGAATCACTTTTTCCTCAACCGGCTCGGCAATCCACTATCGGATCAGTCTGTTCGTTATATGATACAGAAATACTGTGGTCAAGCTGGTATTTCTCTTCATATCACGCCACATATGTTCCGCCACTCTTTCGCAACCTTTTTATTAGAGGAAGACGTTGATCTGCGTTATATTCAGCACCTTCTCGGACACAGTTCTATCACAACAACGCAGATTTACACACATGTTACCCTAAAAAAGCAGCGTGACATCCTCACTTATAAGCACCCACGCAATAAGCTGACTGCCTCTGGTAAATAGTTTTTCTGGGACGGCCCCCTCACGGAGCCGTCCCGGATGTATTTATTCACACAGAATTTTCTTCAACTTCTTCAACACGGCTTTTTTCCTCTTATTGGCTGCTTGCTGTGAAATTCCATTTACCTTGCCATACTCCAATTCTGATACCGGTTTCGGGGACAAGAAAAACTGATGGATTAGTTTCTGCTCGTCATCCGTCAGTTGTGCAATAGCCTGCATTAATCGTTCAATCTCAGAATGTGCAATGAAGTCTCCCTCAATATCAACGCCAGGATCCGGAAGTATATTCTCCCCCGCTATCTCTTCCCCATCTTCCGTTATCGTTGCGAACGCAACAATCGTATATCCACACTGCCTTTTCCTGCGGTTCTTGTAAAGTTCACTTTCCCGCTCTTTTTTCCAGATGGGATATTCCTTCTCAGAACATTCATAAAAAATAACCTCATCGTCTACCAATGTATTATTTAATTGAAGAAACCTGTTTCTGCGTCGTTGTCCTGCATCTGTTTCTAAAAACGCTGCGAACTGCAGAGCGTTCATTTCAATCCAGTTATCCTGAGACGTCGGAAGATGTTCATCTTTTTTTACCAAATAAATTCTTTTCATTTGTAATCTCCTTTGAATTTTTGAGTTTTGTCAAAAATTCGGAGATTACGGGTATTTCACCTTATAGGCTAACCACTGCCGTTTACCGACGCAATATGTCAATATTTTTTATCCAGCAACTTGTTGGCTTCCCTGAGTCATAGTCCCATTAAATAATTTTTAATATCCTTGGAATTCGGCTCACCCTTCACTTGTCCTTCCGTTCTTACGCAAGCAGCCTCCATTCGCAGAAAGCTCCTAAAAAGCGCAAAAAATAAGTCTGCATTCCCAACTTTCCAAATTGGGAATGCAGACTTTTCTTTTTGTTCACTTCAGATTTTGTAATTTATACTGCCTGTTGCTGTTCTACCCCAAAAACATATGCAATGGTGCAACAGTAAATATAAGAGTTCCATTAGAAAGGCCATAATATAAAAATGTCTGCTTACAACAGCAGCAAGCTGGAAAAAACATATTATCGTCACTTCCAGCATCAGAATCCTCACAAAAATGACACTCTCAACCATATGGGCTGTTAACCCCGCCGTCAAGAGTACCTCTTGCTCTCCATTGCTCTGCCGCTTTTCAGAAGCATTTTTTTCTCTGATTAGTATCGCAGAGCAAACAACAAATACGGCACTTACCAAAAATGCCTGCCATGTCTGTTGTTCCAATAGATTCCACGCAAGGCTGGTATCCGTATTGACGCTGGCTGCAAAATTCTACTTCCGCAGCTATGCGCTCACTTGTTCCACTGCGCCTTTGTTTGTCAACAGGAAGGCAACGTTCGTCATGACGATTGCATGAACGCTCGCCCTCATGCTGAACTCCTGGCAGTTAATTTTTTGGCATTGAGAACTATTTCAAGGAGCATAGTAGGGTGCAGACTAGTAACCTTCAAAAAGCGTCGGGGGGTGCTATCTTTCTTCCTCTGAAATAGGTTGCGCATGTGTAGTAGGCAAGGGTCAATAAGATTTTATCATTTTGAGATTGAACGCTAAGTTCATCTGCCGACATTAGGATCTGCTTCAAGTTCACGTAAGGAACATCCATTTGGAGTGTGTAAGAAACTGTTATCCGGTTGTCGTTTTCCATAATGGTAGTATCTATTTCATATTGGTCTCCAATTTCCTTTGCGGTATCGAGAAACTTTGGAAGATTCTCCATGCGCTCTGGCATTAAAACCTGCACTGTGTTTTCAATCAGTTCTCTTGGCAGAAATTTTGCAGGCTCTTGCGGAATACCATGCAGAGGACCTTCCTCGTCAGGAGCAGTGAAGAAGTCGCTATCCTCCCAAGAATTCGGGTATTTTTTCTCATATATCAGCTCACTTGACATATTAACATCCTTTCGTGTCCCTGTTTTTTGGTTATCCCATTCGGGTCAGAATACCTGCATCCATTTCATAGACTTCGTCGCAAAGATAAGAAATATCCTCTTTGAAGTGACTGGCAAGTACGATTGTCACTCTCTGTTCTTTCAAGGAAAGCAGAACAGAACGAATATGTTCTACCCCCTGATTGTCCAGACCATTCATAGGTTCATCCAGAATGAGCAGGTCTGGTTTTTCCATGATTGCCTGTGCAATACCCAGCCTCTGGCGCATACCCATAGAGTATTTTCCAACAGGCTTTCTCAAATTGGGATCAAGGCCAACCGTATACATACTCTGTCGTACATCTTCCACTGATGCTTTTCCACGAATGGATGCCAAATGCATTAGATTCTGTAGCCCCGACTCTCGAGCAAGGAATCCCGGGGATTCAATAATAAATCCAATATCGGTTGGAAAGTCTACATCCTTCCCAATCTGCTGGCCCTGCACACGTACCTCTCCGGAAGTGGGGGGTACAAAACCGCAAATACTTTTAAGAAGGACCGTTTTTCCAGAACCGTTTCGACCAATCAGTCCATAAATTTTTCCGGCTTTACATGTCAAGGATACATCCTTTAACACTTCGATTTTTCCGTATCGTTTGGTCACATGTTTAATTTCTACAACTGAATTCATCTGTTTTCCCTCCGAAACGCCTTGAATTTTGGAGTAAGGATACATACTGCAAACAAACATACAATGGAAATACCAAAATACCAGAACGCATATTCCAGCGTCACCTGATATAGGCTGTTATTGCCCTTGAGCGCCTGCAGCTGAGCCAATGTTACGGGTGAAATCTTATAAAAGCAGGGAAGCCATTCATTGGCTACCGTTATATCCAGCAAAACAAATCCAGCGGATGTGAATGTTCCGATATAACTTCCAGTTACGTTATTTAGAAAATAGGTTACAAGCCCCAGCCAAATACAACAAGCCCAGCTCAGAAGGAAGCTAAGAACTGTAGCTTGAAGTGGCGCGTATGCACCAATTACATAATCGTCAACAGAAAACATAATTCCATACTGAGGCGCTACCGCATATCTTGCCAGAGTTCCCCAAATTTTTCCCCAGCTATTCTGAACGCCTATGTTGGGAAGAAGAGGAACAATGCTGAACAAGAAAATCATTAAGATATAGAGAAATGATAACGCAGCAATATACAAGCACTGTCCAGCAGTCCATGCAGTATGTCCCGCCCGAGGCAAAATATATTTTTGAATATCACTCCTGAAGGGGGCATCACAGAACAGTGCAGTTGCCCCAGCCATAATCACGAGTTGACAGATATAATCACTTGTGATGTGCGGGAATGCCCAGGGGGCGACGGGGATGCCAACATCCTGGGAAAAATCCAATACCCCCTGTAAATTTGAAAACACAAAAATAGCAGCAAGAATAAAAATTAGCAGAATTCTCTGGTTCGTATACGCTAACTTCATTTGGAATATGAATACATGTCGAATTTTATTCTTCATCCCATATTCTCCTCTCCATGCGTCTCATAAACAAACGATAGCATAGTAAGATGAAAGCTAGCACCGCCATAGTAGTGACAACAATTGTCACAGAATCCGAATATATTGTTCCCCGTGCCACAAGAAGTCGATCCAATCGCATCCCGTCTGGTAGCTTCAGCAGACGACCAATCTGAACCAGAAGAAAGCGGAAGATAAACGGGAAGCAGACGGCCACGTAATTGCTTGGAAAATACGCAGATGCGCACAGCCCGACACTTCCCCAAAGCGCACCACTCAGAAAGCTAAGATATAGCACAATAGCAAGATAGGGCACCCCATCTCCAACCGTAAGCGCATGAAAAAAGGGTATCCACTGAGATTCAAGCACCTTTTCGGTTGTTACTATCGGAAGGTAGCTTCTCAAAAGCAGTATAAAAACCAGTCCGCCGAAGAATAAGGTCAGCCCGCCCAATACGGCAGCTACCAGAAATTTAGAGCGGACATAGGTACGTTGTCCACACCTTGAAATTTTGTAAATACTTATGCCGTCATCTAATTCCCAGCAGTAATTAGATGAAAAGGGTATCGCTGCCATTGTGGCTGAAAAATACCCGGTGAAAACTCCGCCAAAGGACAAGGAGTTGAATACATAATACATAACGCAAAGGGGGGAGCTATCAGCATCAATCACTGAGTGATTGATGCTGATACGAAGATCCTGCCAATTGTCAAAGAAGAAACCCAACGTAACCCCCAGGACTGCCAGTAAAAACGGATATTTCATTCCAATTTGAAAGTCCGCACGAGCCGTTCTGGTAAAGGTAGTGGCTCTACCCTCCATAGGTCAGATCCTTTCCGGTGATGGCATTGAAGCGCTGCGCATTTGCATATTCCGGGTTGACACCGCCGGTCTCATCCGAATTTTCCCATGCACTGCGGGATACGAAACACCAATAAGGCGTAAGAGTCACAGAGTCCTCTGTGGCAATCGGAATGTATTCTAGCCAAACATTCGAGAAAACTTCACTGCTGGTGTGGATCTCTAAACTGTATTTGTCCTTGAGTGCGGCAACCGCTTCATCCGGTGTCAGGACTGCCTGCGGTTGGGATTCTGCCGCAATCGTACAGGGGTAGTACACATCGCACTTCTGAATACCGTCAGCATTAATCATTATGGTTGCTGTAACGGAAGGAGTAGGCATCATGCTAACTGCAGAAGCAACGCCCGGTTCTTCTGATCCTAATAGCGGGAGCCCGTCATATGTGAAAGAGAATTCCAGATAACAGGTGTCTGTTGCTGAGGTCAGCCCGGTAGGAGTGCGCCCCATCTCTGGATCGTAGCTTCCTCCAAACAATTCATTCTGGAAGTCCATGATTTCCTGACCGGTCAAAGTGACACATCTTTCAAGCTTTGGCTCAAACGCAATGCCAAGCTGGCTGAACACATCATCGCAAACCTGTTCCATTGCTGCCACAGTCATAAAAGATAGATCATGAGGCTCCGTTTGAGGATGTTCTTGGGTGTAGTAGTACATTAGCGTATCTACGTCCTGCATAGGATTATCACCCAAATCGATATTATAAGCACTGTAGCTGATGGAATCATCCCGCACCACAAGCTTTTTCCCGCTGGATTCAAAATAGCGAAGGGATCTACGATCATCAAGGGTGTAGCTGCCGTATCCCTCCGGGCTGAATATAGCGAACAGCCGATCTGGGTCGCAATCCACCATTTTGAGGGTATAGGTGCTATATGCTTCTTTTTCAGGCAGGATTACCTCTGCATCTACCTGGACGTTGTCATCCAGTTGCTGGAACAGATGCCGCGTATTTACTTCATTTGGCGCAGTTGTAGCAGCTGTTTCGGATTCAGCTGCCAATGTGTCAGACGGAACCGAGGCTTCAGTTTCTTTTATGATCGTTACCGGAATATCCTGTTCAACTTTTCCACATCCAGAAAGGCATACCAAAATCGAAGTTATGAAAACAGCGCTTTGAAAAAATTTTCTCATATTAGTGTCCTCCTATATGAATTGCCAAGAATGGCTAACTAGTTAATATAAAAAACAGGCAACGCAAAATTGTTAGATTTACATCTAATTAACGGCTGCTAAATTACGGGTTGTATGCTTTATTATCGCTTCATTGAGCAGGCCTTTGGCTCACCCAATTTCTGACTTGTCCTCCACCACATGTCCTCCTTGGCTGCTCCGGTCCTTTTTTTGCATGGCCGCACAGGCTGGTAAGCAAATGCCGTGCAGTTAGGTGGCCATCCGGCGGAATCTTTTTCCACTATGCGGTGAATAAGGTTCTTGGAAAAATCTTTGACGAATTCTTTTTCTCTTTTCATGTGGATTTCCTCCAATCAATAAAATAGGCAAGGCATCAATGATTTTTTCTTAATGCAAATAGCAGATCGTTTAGATATGAAAGGTGTCATTTACCGCCTCCTTGTCCAGATAATAGCAATATCACGGAATAATTTCAAACAGTTCAGCGCAAAACGGGAAAAGTACAGCATGAAACAGGAAAACCGCATGCGGCAATGAACCACATGCGGCCTATCAGTATTTACAACGGAATTTCCGCTACAAACGTGAACCAACCATCTTGATAATCAAACGCATACTCCGCATGAAGCTGATCTAAAATGGATCGTACCTGGGAAAGGCCGTAGCCATGGTTGATTTTTGATTCTTTGCTGGTTTCGATTGCGTTGTTCCAAATCTTTACCGGCTGAGATGTATTGCGCACGGAAAGCAGCAAAACATCACTGGCAACCATGCTGCAATACAAAGACCGTTCACCCTCGACACGGCAGCAGCCTTCTATGGCATTGTCCAATAGATTGGAGAGCAAAACCACCAACTGGTCCGTTTTGATTGATACGCTGGAGAGGTCATTTACTCTGATCTGCACGTCAATTCCGTTTTCTTTGGCAGTCTGATACTTGTGATTTAATACTGCATCAATAATGGGGTGGTGGGAATTGACACAGAAAATCCTGGTTGTCTGCTGACCTTGGATGGTATGGATATAATTTTTTGCTTCCTCAATTTCTCCCAATGCCAAAAGATCTGAAATTGCCTGAAGTTGATTTTTAAACTCGTGGGTCGCCCTGCGTTGGGCCCGGTAGCTTTTTTCTAAGGCAACGATATTGTCTGTCTGAATTTCCATCTGCTGGCTGAGCAGCGCGTTCTCTTTTAAGCGTTCTGTACTATCTTGTACCAAGCCAATCGCATATAGGATTGCTATATTTGCAATAGCCAATACAGCACAAAAGAAAACGATTCCTACGGATATATCTGCTTCATCCTGAAAGTTGTTAAAAATAAGAAGGAGTGTCGCCGTTGAGGTTATGGGAAACAAAAGAGAAAGAAACAACCATTTCCCTTCTAGCGACTGTGTCTTTCGGAATACAGGGAAACGGTAAAATATCCATGCGCCAAGCAACAAAAACAGCTTTCCACTTGTAACAATTACAACATATGAGAACTTCCTCCACACCAAATCGGAGACGCTGATTCCAATCATTGAACTAGCTCCATACAGGAAAATCGTATCGAATATGCCACTAAAACCAACAAATATAAATGTTGTCAGTATATGTTGGTGCCACTTTCCTTTGTTTACTATGCACGAAGCAACAGTGTACAGCAGTAACGTAAGACCCGCTATAAGTTCAGAAGGAAGTGTGCTGTTAATGTATAATTGATTTAAGGCCCACACAGCGACAACCACAAGTAGATATATTCTTTTCTGGACCCTTGGTTGAAATATCGCCTTCCAGAAAAGTAACTGGGAACACATTTCCAGTGCGGACCAAAACGCACTAATTATTTTCTCCATCCTATCCTCTCCAGAGCAGAAATTTTTTCTTATTTTCGGAATAAGTTTTCTCGCTTACGGGTAATGTAATTCCATTGTCCAAGACCGCTTCACTGCAGCGGTACTGTTTTAGCCTGCGCATATTGACCAAATAGCTTTTCTGAATACGCAGAAAACCTCGTTCTGAAAGTTGCTGTTCAAACCTTGCCAGGGTAGAGTACACCTTATACTCCTTTTGGGTTCCACTCTTTTTCCCGGGGTTTTGTGTGAAAATAACGGCGTTGTGCCCTTGGGATTCGATATAGAGAATATCCTCCAAATACAATGTGATTGGTTCGCCGGATACATTGATCTGAAATGGCTCTTTTTCCGCAAACAGTCTATTCGTAGCAGCTTGCAAATATTGTGGCAGCTTTTTGTCAATTTCGCTTTTCAGGGCATAACGAAAGGCTTGAACTTCATGCCCCTCCGGTGCGTACTCTATGTAGTTGGTAAGGAAGATAATGATAGCGTTTTTCCGGGCCTCACGAATCTTTCTTGCGACATCAATTCCAGTGTATTTCTTGTCATTAAAGTCTATGTCCAGAAAGATAATGTCACATTCCTGCATCGTTTTCTGCGGAATCATTTCTGCTTCCGTAAATATCTGAATAACAGCTTCGATGTCCAGCTTTTTTAATGTAGCGCGTATATCGCTCCTCATGCGCTCCAAGAAAATTGCGTCATCATCACATAGGATTATCCGAATCATAGGCACTCCTGTTTCGTTCCACAATACTATAGAAAAAGTAGTCTCGTTTTTCTGCTTTTATTATACACAGAAACCACCCTCTGTCTAGACGAATACAGCTTCATTATAGCATTATTGTCAACGGAAACGATTATACAAGGTTAGAATCATTCAGAAGAATGCTGTTTATTTCGTCAGATGAAACTTTAATAAATCCGAAAGATCCAGTACCGGCTTGATTTGGTGCTGGGCCTTTTCCTGTTTCATGCGTAGTTTATGCCATTATAAGATGGTTGCTTTGTATTTAGAAAATGGTTGTGCTACACTTATTGTAAAACAAACTGTCCATAGGAGGAAAAACAAATGGAACTATTTTTACTTAGGGATGATGGAACACTTGAAAGTACAGCATCCGGTACTCAAACCACACAAGTAACTGTCGAGTGCGTACAGGCACCGGATAGGCATATCTCTGGGAATGACTCTATCGCTTGGTGGATTGCAGTTATTTTATTACTGGGCGTATCCATTGTGGCAGTTGTAGGTGGAGTTGTTATAAAACGCAAAACCGATGATTTAATACGTCACAAATAAGAACTGACAGAGCTAAAACAGGAATTCAACCACAGTAACGCCTGTCGCACACCGCTATTGCCATTTCGTGCTGTAAAAATCCCTTTATATGCGTAGATAATAGCAATTAGGCGTCTAGTCTGATATGCTATTTACGAATGAAAGGAGTCACTTATGAAAAAACATTTTGTACATGATGGACAAATCAACTATACCAGAGAGTTCGTTTACCTTCAGTTCTGTACCCCCGTTTCGGTTGAAGGCTATATTAAAAATGCGGAGTAAGTCGTATGAAATCAAAACCTTTTTTGCTGTTTCTTTTGATTCTCTCCATTATCGTGATGGGATGCGGATGTGGAAGCAAACAAAATATGCAGTCCGGTTCCTTTCCTGATTTTCAACTTCCAAAGGAATTCCATCTCCAGAACAAGGATGCAACGGCGTATTACCTTGTAAACGAAGAAGAAACAGTAGGTGAAATCGTCAAGACACCCCTGAATGCGGAGGTGTTATCCGATCCTGACTGCGATGAAGTAATTTCCTATCTAGAAACCTTTGTAAGTGCAGGTATGCAATTTGAATATATGATGGACTATTCTGACGATGGAAGCAGCCCAGTCGAGATTGGCTTCAATGTAGTTGATCCGTCAACCGGCGAAGGGCACGAATACACGCATTTTCTGTTTGAAAATGGTGGAGAATGTTATGATTTGTTGATCAACAATGACCTTGTTGACGATTCAATGATTTGTGATTTGCTTATTTGTACAGGCATTGATCCGTCGGCTGAATAGGCTTTACTCCAGTAACTACTTAGGGCATAACTCCCCCGGCTTATTAAGAGGACTCGCACCAGCAACTTTTTCTGGTGCGAGTCCTTTTGTACAGTATAGGGGAAGGCGTATAACACCAAAATCAAAGAAATTCTACATGGTAGTGGCCAAATTAGAGGTTGAGCGATTACATATATGGGGAAAAGATACGATAGCAAGCACAGCAAGTGAGTACCCACTTGCGAAATTTGTTATTGGGCAAATCCCAAACCCTTAGACGAAAACGGAGGCAGTTGATGGCCGTGGGCACATCCACAATTACGAGCATTGAAAATCAGCTCTGCTTTCCACGAGCAAGCGCAAAGGAGCGGGGTTAGATTCTGAAGGGCAAAACGTTCTGCGGCTGTTGTGAGCGCACATTATCACATACCACCTCTCTATGCTATTGACACCCGCTCCCAATATTGCTATAATACAACCAAGCAAAAATGCAGACGCCGATCAAGCCGCAGCTTGACAAGCGTCTGCATTTTCCGTTTTCAGAAGGAGGCCTTGCCGCAAGTACAAATCATCCACCCACATACAACCGCACCTTAAAAATTTCATATTGAACCGGAGGGAACAACCAGCTTGGGCCGCAAAAAGAAGCTCATCATCAATTCCGGTATTCCGCAGCACGAGATTGAACACATCGCCCGGTGCATCCTCCCCGACATCCTCGCCTACTACGAAAGCGCAGAAGGCCAGCGGGAGTTCCGGGAATGGCAAGCTCAGCGTGAAGCAGAACAGACGGAAAGAAAGGGAGGGAAAAAGTAAGCAAGTGACCAAACAGGGTGCTGTCAATTTGACGGCACCTTTTCTCGTGTGACAGGCACCTCCACTCACGCATTTAGGGGGTAAAAGAGCGGCTGATTGCAATGATTTTTTGTTGCCTTTTCGGCTTAGGGAATACAATGACCTTCAGATGCTCAAAAATGTCTTTCTAAATGCGTGAATTTCCAAAATCCGATCTGGTTTCAATTGCACACCAGCCGTCTGAATCTGCTTCTTTTTCCCCGGCTCTCTCGGCTTGGATTCCGGTTACTTGGCAACACCGTTTCGGCAATGTGCTTCCTCAAATTCACCCAAGAAAACAAATAATCCGACCCCGTCTCCTACTGAGAACAGGTTCGGATTATTCTTCTTTGGTACGCCGGAAGGGACTCGAACCCCCGACCTACTGATTCGTAGTCAGTCACTCTATCCAACTGAGCTACCGGCGCATACGTTCGCTGAACGCTTAGATATAGTAGCACAGGGGGGATGGTTTGTCAAGTTCTTTTTTCGGTTTTCGGGGGGTTATTTTTTCTTTCGCCCTATTCCCAGGAAAATCGCTGCCAGGGCCAGGAGTAGGGTGATGGGGAGGGCTATTGAGGGCAGCAGGGGGCGGGCGTTGGAATCTATGGGCTGGGAGGTTGGGGAAGCGGTGGGTTCTTCTGTGGTGTTCTCCCGGGCCAGGCGTTCTTGTTCCAGACGCTGCTGTTCCAGGCGTTTCTCTTCTTCCAGGCGTTCCTGCTCCAGGCGGGCTTGCTCCTCCTGCTGGGCGTAGGTGGTGAGGTTTTCGAAGAAATCGTTCTGTTCCTGGTCCGGGCCGACGGTGGTGCGGTAGAGACCGTAGAGACAGGGGCTGTATTTTTGGATGTCCGCTGCCCGGTCAATACCGCTCATATACCAGGCAAAGTCCTGGGCCTGGCTGACGTGGCAGGGGAATCCTTTATTTTTGGTGACCTCAAAGGCGGTCATGCCGCCAAAGTGTTCCAAGGGCCGGTCCCAATCCATGGTGATCTGGTTTTCTTCATAGAGGTGGAGGTACACCTTGGGGGTATCCCAGGTGCCGTAGTTTTGGGCAGACTCCGGGTAGCTTTCCGGGTCTGTGGCCAGCTCCACCGCCTGGGTCAGCAGGTCGGCGTAGAGCATATGGGCACCGTGGCCGTATTCTCCGTTTAAGTCGTGGCCCACGGCTACCAGGGGCTTGAACCGGCGCAGCTGCTCCACCACATAGCCAAGAATTTCCTCTGGCTCCACCCCCATATAGCGGTAGACCTCAATGGCACCCTGTTTGCCTTTGCAGAAATAGTCCGCAAATTCTCCGAACACCGGGTAATTCCGTACCCCCACCGCCCAGAGTCCATCCAGGGCCTCATGGCCCCGGAGGTAGCCCTCCTTGGGGAGATTTCTGTGGTTGGTCATATAAACCACCTGCACCCGGTCTCCCCGTTCTCCGGCGTAATAGGGCAGGACACCGGCAAAAAACAGCTGTTCGTCATCGGCGTGGGTGGAAAAAAGCACCAGATCCGCCCCGTTTTCCACAGGGCTTTGCCACTGCTGCACCCACTGGGGTACCTGGCCCTGGGTGAACATGGTCAGCTCCAACAAAGGGGCGGGGCCGTTTTCAAAGCGGAACGTGACGGTTTGGGGGCAATAGCCGAAAATCGATTCCAGGTCCACAAAAGTGTGGAGAAAGTTCTCCTCCCCCACGGTTTTGGTTTCCCCGGCAGCTTTGTCCGTTACTGTAAATGCCCCGTATTCCCGGTCAAAAATCAGGTAGGCAGAGCCGAAGCCCTCCTGGCATTCCAATGTCAGATAGGCCCCATCCCCGGTTTTTTTCCCGGAGGTGCGGTTGCCGTCAAAAAGCCCACTGATGCTGGGAATGCCGGAACTTTCCGTCACCAGTTCCGGCCCACTGACATCCTGGGCCTCCTGGGCGCAGGCAAGCACAGGCAGACAAAACAGCAGCAGTGCCGCCATGAAAATTTTTTGAAATCCCCGCAAATGATCACCCTCCGGTTTGTGTTTGGTTTTCGTTATTATAACCGGAAAGGGCGGGGTTGTAAAGCATTCTGAGGCCTGAACGTGGGCAGCTTCCGGCGAAAATGTGGTGAACGTTTTACCTCTGCGCCCATTGCTCCTACAGAGCGGAACGTGGTACCGCCCCTCATCCACCGCCTGCGGGCGGTCCCCCTTCCCCGTCGGGGAAGGTTTTTTAGAGCTTTCCTGGGGCGTTTCGGTAAAACAGGCACCCAAAAGTCCGGTACAAAAGCTTCCCCTCCGGGGAAGCTGGCAGGGCGCAGCCCTGACTGATGAGGCAGCGGGGTGCCTGAAATATTCTAGAAACAGTAGGCGAATTCGTAGAAACGTAACCTCATTGTCATTCCGACCGGAGTGGAGGAATCCACTACGTGGGATGATGAACCACCACAAGGTAAAATCTGCCACTTGAGTGGATTCCTCGACTCACTGCGTTCGCTCGGAATGACATATCGGGGGACGTTGTACCTTTTGTCATTCCGACCGTAGCGCAAGCGTAGTGGAGGAATCCACCACGTGGGATGATGAACCACCACAAGATAAAATCTGTCACTTGGGAAGATTCCTCGACTCCGTTTCCAGTGCCTCAAAATGATAGCCATCCGGCTTTATTACGTCACTGTCATCAATGTGAACCACTGGCTCAGAGGGTATCATTTTCCGGACATAGTTCAAATATGCAGCCATTGCTTTGGCGTTAACGCCATCTTTCAGGTGGTCGGACAAACGGTCTACCGTATACGCTTTCTTCGTTTTTTCTTGCAGTGCATGGGCGATCTTTGTCAGCAAGCAGCTCTGAGAAGCCAAAATTCCATACGTCATGTCCGCGAAAAACTTCGCATCCGGTGCGGATAAGCTACCGGAAAAATTTCTTGCGAAATTGAGAATTTCCCGTTTCATTTTATAAGTATCTGTGATAGAATGGGGCATGGAAGGGTTCGCTCCTTTTTGTTTGGTTTTGTTTTTTGTGGTGATTAAATATTACCACAAAATGGAGCGAATTTCTTCCTTTCCCTTTGACTTTTTTCTTGTTTGGTAAACTTGCTTGAATGTGGATATTTTTTAGAGGACGGATACCCGAAACTCAAGAAGGGATCTTTGCTTGACAGCCATTCAAAGACATACTATAATGTAATCATCATATGGAATACTTGAGGTTTACATGGAAAAACATGGAATTGAGCTGACCACTACCGATCAGGCAATTTTGCAGGCATTTAGCCGATTTTGTGATGGCTTGTCGGAGTATTTGGGACCAGCATATGAAATTGTCCTGCATAGCTTAGGAGACTATGATCATTCTGCAATCAAAGTATTGCATGGCGAACATACCGGGCGGAAGGCTGGTGCGCCGATAACGGATTTAGCCCTCTTTATGCTGGATGATTTTTACCGGAATGGTGGAAAACAGGGGTGTCCCCCTTACCTCAGCCGAAATCGCAATGGAGATCAGCTGATGTCCACGACCATTCCCATTTATGGGGAAAACAACCGCATTATTGCGCTGCTGTGCATGAACTTCTTCCTGGCAACGCCGTTTAATACGTTTATCCAGCGATTTATGCCGACAGACGCTATACCGGCCGTCTACAAGGAAAATGCACCGAAGAAAGAGTCCTACATGGAGGATGTTCGGGATGTGCTGAAAAGTGCTGTGGCAGAGGCGGAGGAGGAGCTACGGGAGCAGTCGGTTTCAAGCAGCAATTGGAACAAGGAAATTATCAGCAGGCTTCAGGAGCGTGGAATCTTCAATCTAAAAAATGCCGTGCAGGAGTGCGCAGATGTTTTGGGAATCAGCAAGAATACGGTATATTTGCATCTGCGGAATTTAAGTGAAAAATGAGGGAAAGCGGGCAATTGCTCGCTTTCCCTTTTGCATATTTAATTTTGTGGCCGAACAAATTTTCCGTTTCCTGGTTCTGCCAGAATGCGGTCCTCTTCCATAACGATTTTACCACGGACAATGGTGTGCGTGACCTTCCCATGCAGGGTTTGGCCATAGAGCGGGTCCAGATTTGGCTTCGAGTAAATGGGGAAGGAGGCATCTACAGTCCAGACCTTATCCATATCACAGATCGTGAAATCGGCGTCTGTTCCAATAATGTTGCCGCATTTTTCGTTCCACCCAAGTGCCTTGGCCCCGTTGATGCTGGTGATTTCTACCAGACGCTCGAGGGTCAGCTTCCCAGCGTTGACTGCATCCAGCAGCAGAGAGCCATAGTAATCCTCGCCTTCTACACCTTGTGCAGAAGCAAAAGGGGTGCTGGGATTATAATTTTCCGGAAGATGCGGGGAATGGTCACTTCCCAGAATGTCAATGGTTCCATCGTTGACAGCCTTCCATATTTCATCCCAGTCCGGTTTTGCGGCATGTCCCAGGGGGATTGTACTTCCGTCTGTGCGGTTGTAAAGCGTGTCAAAGCAGCGAATGCTGGTGGGAAGAATTTCCACACTGGCCAGTATATCCATATCCCCGGCTTTTTTCAGCATTCGGATTAAGTCAATATAGCCCTTGTGCCAGCAGTGCAGTGCCCACCATTTGCACCGATTCTTGCGGAAGAAGTAGGCAAGCTCATAAGCTGCGCTGGTCATCTCCTCTTCACCGTAGAGCTTGTGCAGCACATGCATCAAATCCTGCGGCTCGGGACTTGCATTGATTTTTGCAACATTGCCCAGATACCAGGCAAAATTCATGGGATGAATGGAGATATATTTCCCGGTTTTGGCGGCTTCTGCAAAGCATTGATCCAATTCCCAGGCATCTGCGCAGCGGAAGCTTTCCTCCAGCGGCTGCTTGCCGTTCATCTGCATGATCTTAAAATAGGAGGCACCCTCCTGGACAAGTTCCGGCAGAGTCCCCTTGTGAAAACCCAGGGGACTGGGAATGGGAGCAAAATCTACGACTGCGCCCGCCTCGCCGCAGGCTATGGCCTGACGGAAGGCCTCGGGAGCTGCGATTCCGCCAAGGAGATTGTTGGGCATCACACAGACTGTGGTGACGCCGCCGTGGGCGGCCGCCCGAGTACCCGTTCTGTAGTCTTCTTTGAATTCCTGGCCCGGCTCGCGAATATGGGTATGGAAGTCAATCATTCCGGGCAGGATGAACTTTCCGGCTGCATCCAGTTTCTTTTCGGCACTGCTTCCTGTCAGACACCCAATACAGGCGATTTTTTCCCCAATGACACCAATATCAGCGGAAATAAAACCTTCGGAGGTGTGGACATTTCCATTCTCTATCAGTAAGTCGAAGTGCATCTTGGTATCTCCTTTTCATATGTCAGGCTGTGCTTTCAGCAAAGTCCTTTCTTGTGTGCGAGCTTGCGGAAGGTTTCTGCCATCCGGTCCATAGCGGCATAGCTGTCTGCATCGTCCCAGAAGCAGCCGTCAATCAGGCGAAAGTGACCGTTGCCCATGTCGCCGTAGAATTTACCGTCATTTACGCTGACACGTGCCTCTTCCACCAGCAGCTGGGTGATTTCGCTGGAATCGCCCAGCTGTGATACATCAATCCAGACAAAGAAACCAGCCTCAGGCATCCGCATGGAGACACCCGGAATGCTGTTAAAGAGGGTGTAGGCGTATTTGCGGCGATTGTCGTATTTGACCATGTATGCCTGGATAAAGCTGTCATCCCGGAATGCAGGCATAACGGCCTGCTGCGCCAGTGTGCTGGTGGCACCCTGAATATTGACAGCGCAAGCAAAATATACGTCCATAATAACGTCGCTTGCATAGGTCCAGCCGACCCGGAAGCCGCTGAGAGCCATGCCCTTGGACACGGAGCACACGGTGACCGTCCGCTCCCACATTCCTTCCAGCTGACTGATGCAGACCATCTCATTTTCCGGGAATACGGTATCCTCAAATGCCTGATCGCAGACACAGATCAGGTCGTGCTTTACACAGAAAGCCGCCAGCTGCTCCAGTTCCTCACGGGTATAGCTGACGCCGGTGGGGTTGTTCGGATTGGTCAGCAAAACCATCTTGGTTTTGTCGGTAACACGCTTTTCGTATTCTTCAATGCGGATGTGGTAGCCGTCCTCCGGGAAGGTGGGAACTTTTACGGTTACACCGCCCAACAGCTCGGGGTTCAGAAAATTGCTGGCATAGCTGGGATCATGTACCATGACCTCGTCGCCCGGATTGATCCATGGCATCATGGCGAAGAGTAGGCCGTTGTCGGAACCGGGATTGATGATGATGTTCCGGTTGGGATCCAGCCGGAAACCATACTTTCGCTCGATACGGTCGGCAATCAGCTTTTTCAGCTCCGGGCTGCCGATAGGCATGGTGTAGTGGGCAGGGAAGCCGGTTTTCAGTGCTTCGATTGCAGCATCCATTACACTCTGGGGAATGGCAGGGTCCGGCATGAAAGGGTCTGCCCAACTCATCATGGCTACACCGGCAGCCTCCATTCTGGCTGCTACATCGCCAACATCTGCTTTTTGTGCGGTAGAAAACAGACCTCCGTCCAGCTTTGCAAAAGTTTTGCGCATTTTGGATTTGATATTAGACATAATTTCCTCCTGGTGATTGTGAAATAAGCTGCAGGGGCCGCAGCCCCTGCAGCGGATGGGAATTAGCGAATGCCCAGCATCGAGAAGAGAATGGCGATGGCTGTTGCAATGGTGGTATTGAGTACGGTGGTTACAAACAGGTGCTTATAGCCTTCCTTGTGGGACACATTGCAGGCCTCCAGCGTCAGCACCACAGCACTGTTGTGGGGCAGAGAATCGAAGGTCAGAGAAGATGCGCAGATAACCCGGCACAGAGATGCGGGATCGCCGCCCATATCCAGCAGCTTCTGGCTGAAGGAATTCAGAACGAACTTGACACCGCCGGTAGCACTGCCGGACACTGCAGCGATCGCAGCAACGGCAACAAAGGCGAAAATGTAGGGGTTGCCGCCGGATGCCTTTTCCAGGCCGGACAGCAGCAGATTGTAGCCGGGAACGGCGGTGACGATGCCACTGAAGCCAATGATGGCACAGGTTGCAATGACAGACTGAGAGCTTTTTGCAGCCTTGTTCAGAACTGCGATGACGGCCTTTGCGCCGCCCAGTTGCTTCCAGAACATAATCATGGAGACGATGGCACCGATATACAGCGAGGCATAGCCGGGAATCTTGAAAACATTCAGAGCAATCAGAACAGCGGCAATGGGAGGCAGAATCAGCAGGGGATGGGGGAGGCCCTTCTTGTTCAGGTCTACGTCAAAGTTTTCACCGGGCAGCGGCGTGAAGTGCTCACCATTTTTTCTGGCAATTTCACCCTGGTGATACAGATAGAATCCGTTGGCAACCAGCAGAAAAACAGAGAGGGAAATGCCGGTTACGGGACCTGCAGCTGCGGGGACACCAAAAGCCTCGGTGGACAGCAGATTTGCCGTTGTGGTTACACCGGGCAGCACCTGCTCGGAGACACAGGCACCCAGAACACAGGCAGGGATCAGAGAGCGGGGAATATCGCCAACCTTAAAGAAAGCACAGGCCAGGGGATACACGGTGAAAATGATGACAAACACGTTGATGCCGCAGAAAACCAGGATCCAGGAGACGAGAAAGACGGCGATAACAATCATTTTCGTACCGCATTTTTTGATAATTGCGTTTGCAATGGACTCGGTCAGTCCCGTTGCTTCCAAAAAACAACCCAGCAGCTGACCGCCCAGGAAAATGGGGAACATAGAGGTGATGGAGCTTGCAACGCCGCCCAAATAGGTGGTATAGCCGTTGATAAGTCCGATTCCACCGGTTGCTGCAACGACAAAGGCTGCAACACTGGACAGGATGATCAGGTTCAAGCCCTTCAAAGAGCCAAGTACGACGATTGCCAGAGCAACAAGGATGCCGATAATACTGATTATTTCCATAGATAGAACTCCTTCTCTTTACGCTACCAGGTTGGCAGCATTCGGAAAATTACACTTCTTTGCGCAGATTCCATGCGTCATTGTAGCTGACGGGGGAAATGATGCCCTGGGTAGCGTCTGCAGCCCAGTCAAAGGTTGTACCGCCGCATACGTTGTAGCCGGGAGGCATGATGTGGAACCCACGCTCCTTTTTCTCACCGTTTTCCAGAAATGCTCTGCGGCCGCTTTTCACAACCAGAACCAAATTGCGCATGGCGGAAATATCCTCATCGGGATTTCCCTTCACTGCAATGAAATCCGGTGCCTTTCCAGCGGCCAGAACACCGGCCTTGCTGCCAGAAATCCCGGCTGCGGTGCTGGTTGCGGCCTGCAGCACCTGCAAGGGACTCATGCCGCACTGCGTCAGCAATTCCATCTCATGAATCATTGCTACGGTGCCGTTCATCGGCTCGGCAGGCAGCAACTCGGTGCCGACACCGATGGCTACACCCTGGCGAATTGCCTCAGCAACAACGGACCTGTGCTCTTCTTCGAATGCGGTACCCTCGGTTGCGACCAGACAGGGGATGTAGTATACGCCCTGCTCTGCCATTGCCTTCAGATTCTCTGCACCGATGCGGCGGCCCTCCAGAATACCGGATACGCCGGCATCCAGACTGACGGATACGGAAGGGTCACCGTTGGCAACGGCCAGGACCTTCTTTTCAGCACCCCGGGCGTGCTTCACCAGTGCGTGAACCTCTTCATCGGACATCTCCTTCCGGTATTCTCCGTTCAGGGAAGCCATGGGCTTGCCGCTGACCTGAAGGGTAATGCCATTCAGGCCCCGTGCGATATGCACACGCATTTCCCGACGCAGCGCATCGCAGCCACTGGCCATGACGAGGCCGTATTTCTCGTGACCGCATCCGCCGGTGACTGCATAGGTTGGGCCGGCAGCCAGGATGGAGGGGCCGAAGAACATCGTCTTGCTGATGGCGTCCCGCAGACCCAGGTCAATGTTGTTCGGCATACCGACGGTGCGGACGGTGGTTACGCCTGCGTTCAGTGCCTCCGCTGCGGAGCGATAGGCAATAAAGGTGCGGTATGCTGTGTGGATATTGTCAACATAGTCATCGGAGGCGGGATTCAGCGTGTCCAGCCGTGCTGCGCAGTTGATGAGGCCGGGGAGAATGGTGCAGTTGGACATATCCACAATCTCTGCGTCCTCAGGAATATCCCAGCCATCTACCGGACCTACATATTCCAGCTTATCATTCAGCGCAGGAACCACTTTTACCGGGGTTTCCCCTTCAGCAGGGGCGGAAAATTCTTTCTGGCTGTGGGAAACGACCAGAATGCTGTTTTCCAGAAGTTCTTTTCCCGTGAAGATGCGGGCGTTTTTATAAACAGTAAAAGACATATCTGTACCTCCTTACCATTTCAAATAGGTGCCGCCGCCCAAATCCATGCCGGGGGCAACGGTGCTGTAACGGCGAAGCTTGAGGCCGGGGACATTGCTCCATACCAGGCGGCAGCCCTTTGCTACCAGCTCAAGATTTCGAATGTCAGAGATGTTCTGATCGGGTTTTCCCTTTACAGCAATAAAGTCACCCTCCTTACCGGCTTCCAGGGTACCGGTAAAGCCAATCGTGTCCGTCAGCTTTGCGGAATTGCTTGTGGCGGCCTTGATTGCCTGCATAGGTGTCAGGCCTGCTTTGACCAGAAGCTCCATCTCCCGAACGGTAGCGTTCGTGCCGGCAATGGGATCGGAGGGAAGCAGATCCGTGCCAACGCAGATTGTGACGCCGGCGCGGATGGCATTGCCAATGGATTGACTGTGGGCCTCGCCGGTTTCGTCCAGCTTGCGGACCTGGAATTCGGGAGAGCCATGGCCAACAAGATAATCGTGACAGTTGGTAACGGAAAGCGTTGGAACAAGGAACGTGCCTTTTTCTTTCATAAGCCAAGCCGTTTCCTCTTCCATATGGTAGGCGTGCTCTACGCTGTCGCCGCCCAGTTTAACGAATTCCTGGATAGGCTTGTCACCGCCCAGGTGTGCTGCGACCCGTCTGCCTGCGCTGTGGGCTACATCTACAACAGCTTCGATCTCTTCATCGGTCATCTGTTTATCTGCCATGCCTTCGTTGGCACTGGCTGCGCCGCCGGTGAGGCCGATCTTTACAAACTGTGCACCCTTGGCAATTTCGGCTCTGGCCGCTGCGCGGAATTCATCGGCCCCATTGTACATGGTGGAAATGTAGTTGTTCCAGGCGTGACCGCCAACGGCAATGTTCAGCGCACCGCAGGGAACCACACGGGAGGCCAACAGCATTTCATTGTCTACGGCATCGCGGATGGCGTAATCAATGTCATCCGGGCCGCCGGCAGAGCGAATAGTGGTAATGCCGCAGTTCAAGGCTTCACATGCCCGGCGCATCATCAACAGGCTGCGATAGGGAACACCCATCTCGTCAAAGCGGTATGCCTTGTAGGGCATGGACAGACCGAGGTGGGCGTGGACATTGAAAAGACCAGGGGTCAGGGTATATCCGGTCATATCCACAACGACGTCGGCGGGCGTTACCTCTTTGGGAAAGTTGGGGTATTCCTCCATTTTGCCGACAAAGGTGATTTTGTCATCCCGACCGCCCTTCTGAGAGGTGAGATTTGTGGAGAATACCAGGATACCGTCTTCAATTGCATTGTCCTGCACGCCGTCAACAATACGGGCGTGAATCAGATAGGTTTTTCTCATGGAACTGCTCCTTTCTCAAGTTTGCATTTATCGTTCCGCAATTGCCTCTATTTCGCACAGTACGCCCTTGGGCAGCGTTTTTACTGCCACACAGGAACGAGCCGGATTTGAAATAAAGAACTTCTCATACACGGCATTGAATTTGGAAAAGTCTTCCATATTCGCCAGGAAACAGGTTGTCTTGACGACCTTTGAGAAATCTGAACCTGCGGCCTCCAGAATGGCACCGACATTTTTGCAGGACTGTGCAGCCTGCTCCTCAATGCCCTGAGGAATGGAAGCGTCTTCTGGATTTACGGGAATCTGACCGGAGGTAAATACCAAATCTCCAACGATTTTTCCTTGGCAATATGGACCAATTGCAGCAGGTGCTTTTGGGGTAGTAATAACGATTGACATGACTGTTGCCTCCTATTGCGGAAAACGTGTCTTACCTGTGCTTCCCGGGAAGAAACAGATGAGAAAGAATTCCAAGTATGTTTTTACAGACAAAAGCGTATGCTGCAGCATCGCTGCTCCATCTGTAATGTACGATATTATATTAGCAATAAAAAATATTTTAGTCAATAAAATATTATCCATCAATTTTCACAAAAAATAAACGCCAATTTTGTAATCTATTTTATTGCGCTATTTGATTGAACGTATCTATTCAGCCGCCCATCAAAGAGTTGAAGATTTGTCTAAAATGTAGATTCTTCGAGGGCCAGCGAAATTTCGCTCGGAATGACATGCCGGTAGGTGGTTCCGGTTGCCCCAATAATTGTCAATTGTCCATTGTCAATTGTCAATTTACGAAAAGCCCCCAGGCACTTGACAAATAGCTTATGATAAAGGTATAGATTTTATGCCCAGAGAGAGGTTGTCCCCATGAAGCCCAATACCCTGCCCACCTGTCTGCCGGAATTGCTGGAGGGGTGGTATGAAGAACACAAACGCGCCCTTCCCTGGCGGCAGGACCGGCAGCCTTATCACATCTGGGTGTCGGAAATCATGTTGCAGCAGACCCGTGTAGAGGCGGTAAAGGGCTACTATACCCGGTTTTTGCAGCGGCTTCCGGATATTGAAGCCCTGGCCCATTGCGATGACCAGCAGCTGCACAAACTCTGGGAGGGGCTGGGGTACTACAGCCGGGTGCGGAACCTGAAAAAGGCCGCACAAACCATTATGGACGTCTACGGCGGCAGCTTTCCCAAAACCCATGCCGAAATTCTGGCCCTGCCCGGTATTGGCCCTTACACCGCCGGGGCCATCTGCTCCATTGCCTATGATTTGCCTACCCCGGCGGTGGATGGGAATGTGCTGCGGCTGGTCTCCCGGCTGTGGAATGACGAGACCCCCATTGACACCCCCGCCATGAAGAACCGGGTCACAGAGGCACTGGCCGCCATCTACCCCCCAAAAGCCGGACTTTTTACCCAGGCCCTTATGGAACTGGGGGCCACGGTCTGCGGCCCGGACCGGCTTCCGGACTGTGGCGGCTGTCCCTGCAAGGACATCTGTCTGGGCCATGGCCAGGGACACCCGGAGGAGCTTCCCAAGAAAAGCCCCAAGCGGGAAAAGCGATTGGAGGAGAAAACCGTCTTTATTTTGGAGTGCCAGGGCCGCTATGCCCTGGGCCGCCGGGAGGACAAGGGCCTTTTGGCGGGGCTATGGGAATTCCCCAATGTAGAAGGCTCTCTCTCCCCACAGCAGGCCCTGGAACAGCTGGAAGCGTGGAACCTACAGCCCCGGGATTTGGAGAAAATCACAAATCGCAAGCATGTATTTACCCATATCATCTGGCAGATGCAGGGGGTATACGCCAGAGTGGAGTACCCCTGGGAGGAATTCACCTGGATGACCCCCGAAGAAATTGAAGAACAGGCGGCACTGCCCACGGCCTTTCGCCTGTTCTGGGAGGAATGTGACCATGTTTGACTATCATATGCACTCCATCGTCTCCTTTGACGGCCACGACGCAGGCCGGGTGCTGGCCCAGGCCGCCGCGGACCGGGGGCTGAAAGAGATCTGTTTTACAGACCACGTGGATTTTGACCCCCTGGCCCCGGTGCAGACCATGATGTTTGATGTCAACACCTACAACCGGGAGTATGAGGGCCTGGAAATCCCTGGGTTGAAAATTCGCCGGGGCATGGAGTTTGGGCTGACAGAGGGAAACCAGTCTCTTTTATTGCAGCGGCTCAGCCAGCGGCACTATGACTATGTTTTGGGCAGCATCCATTTTGTTGACGGCATTGACGTGTATTTTAAGGAATACTGGCAGGATAAAATTCCCTTTGATGCCCAGCGGCGGTTTTTGGAGACCACTCTGCGGCAGGTTCAGGAGCATCAGGATTTTGACGTACTGGCCCACCTGACCTTTTTAATGAAGTCCCCCTACAATCCCGTCCGCGCCCCTCTGTCTTTTGATGCCCACCGGGAGGTGCTGGATGAAATACTGCGGACCCTGGCCCAAAAGGGCAAGGGCCTGGAAATGAACACCAGCGGCGTGGACCGCAGTGTGGGATTTTTGCCCACCATTGACTTTTTCCGGCGTTTTAAAGAACTGGGAGGTCAGATCGTCACCGTGGGTTCCGATGCCCACCGGGCAGACCGGGTGGGGCAGTATTGCGGCGATGCCGCCAAAATGCTGGGAGAGATTTTCGGCTATGTCTGCACATTCCAGGACCGCACCCCCATCTTTCACAAAATGCGATAATCCGATTTAGGCAAAATTCACAAACTGTCCGCCGTGTGTGTCTGTTTGCACACAGCATACATACAGCTTTTCCCTGATTCCTTGACAAACAAATTTTTTGAAACTATACTAATTAGGAAAATTCCCGGGGCTTTCCCCGGCGGTTTTCCCGGGAGGCCTGTTTTATGGTGATTACTTGGGATTTGACCATCCCCCAGCTCTCCGGCGACCAAAAGCGCCGGGGCTATGTCTATCTTCCTGATTCCTATGACCGGGAGCCGGAACGCCGGTACCCCGTCATGTACTTTTTTGACGGACACAACGTCTTTTTTGACCAGGATGCCACCTACGGCACTTCCTGGGGCATGAACGACTACATGGAGCAAAGCCAAAAGGAACTGATTCTGGTAGGGATCGAATGCAACCGGGAGGGCAACGGACGGCTGGAAGAATACGCCCCGTTTCCCTTTGACGCGCCGGAACTGGGCCATGTGAAAAGCAAGGGCAAGCAGTATATGCAGTGGCTGATTAAGGAACTGAAACCCATGATCGATGGGGAGTTCCGAACCCTGCCGGACCGGAAGAACACGTTGATTGCCGGTTCCTCCATGGGAGGACTCATGGCTCTTTATGCCGTTACCGCCTTTAACCAGGTCTTCCAGCGGGCCGCCTGTCTCAGCCCCAGCATCTGGGTGGCCCCAGGGAAAATGCTGGAACTGATTGCCCGGTCCAACATCCGCCGGGATACCTGCATTTACTTAGACTACGGTGCCAAGGAGATGTTCAACCATCCCGCCAACGCCGAGTCCATTTTCTCCACCAGCCATCTGCTGATGACCAAGCGGGTGGACCTTACCATGCGCATCGTCCCCGGCGGCACCCACTGCGAGGCCAGTTGGGCCAGACAGGTTCCCATTTTTATGGAGTGCCTGGGGGTATAACACATTCTTTAATATGGAGTTGGATTTATGGAAGTACGTACAATCAAGCATTACAGCAACTGTTTAAACCGGGATATGGAGTTTCAGGTTTTTGGTTCCGGAGGAAAGCCGGTGCTGTTCTTCCCCTGCCAGGGGGGCAGGTTTTTTGACTTTGGGGGGAACAACATGCCCGCTACCTGGTCTTACTGGATTGAAAACGGCCTGTGTACCGTCTACTGCGCCGACTCCATTGACAATGAAGCCTGGGCGGCTCTGGGCTGTGACAACCGTTGGCGGATTGAAAACCACGAGCGGTGGTATCACTACATTGTAGACGAGCTGGTGCCGGAAATCTGCCGGCTCCAGGAGCAGGCCGGTTCCTGGCAGAAAGGCATTATGACTTTCGGCTGCTCCATGGGGGCCATGCACGCCGCCAACCTCTATTACCGCCGTCCGGACCTGTTTGACCGCTGCTTTGCCATTTCCGGCCTGTACGACAACAAGGAATTCTTTGGCGACTACTGTGACGACCTGGTATACAACAACTGCCCGGTACTCTACCTCAATAACATGCCCGCCGACCACCCCTATATGAATCTATACAACAGCCAGAAATCCCTCATTGTGGTGGGCCAGGGGGCCTGGGAGGATGTGCTTCTGGAATCCACCCGCCGCTTAGACGAGGTGTGCTGCCGGAAAGGCATTCACACAAGGTTTGAATACTGGGGGTATGACGTGAACCACGACTGGCCCTGGTGGCACAAAATGGTACAGGTGTATTTACCATGGCTGCTAAGTTAAAGGCAAATAAACGAGAAAGAGAGACGATTGCAGATGAAAAACTTTATTTTCATTTCTCCGAATTTCCCCATGACCTACTGGAAATTCTGCGCGGAGCTGAAAAAGAACGGTATGCGTGTGCTGGGCATCGGTGACAGCCCTTACGAAAATCTGCTGCAGGAGCTGCGGGACAGCCTGGATGAATACTACAAAGTATCCTCCCTGGAAAACTATGACGAGGTGTTCAAGGCTGTGGCGTTCTTCACCTTTAAATACGGCAAAATCGATTGGCTGGAATCCAACAACGAATACTGGCTCATGCGGGATGCCCGACTGCGGACGGAGTTCAACATCACCACCGGACCCAAAATCCCCGATATGCGGAAAATCAAGTATAAGTCGGCCATGAAAGAATACTACTATAAGGCCGGTATCCCCACTGCCCGGTATCATTTGGTGGAGGGGCTGGAAGACTGCCTGGAATTTGCCCACACCGTGGGCTACCCGGTGGTGGTCAAGCCCGATGACGGCGTGGGGGCCAACAACACCTACAAGCTTTCCTCTGACGAGGACCTGTCGTTCTTCCTGGAGCATAAGAATGACGAGGTGTACATCATGGAGGAGTACGTCCGGGGCTATGTCCAGACCTACGATGCCATTGTAGACTCCAAGGGCCAACCCCTGTTTGAGTCCGGCAATATTACGCCCTTCTCCCTGATGGATACGGTGAATAACAATCTGGATTCCGTGTACTACCTGGTAAAAGATTTGCCGGAGAATATTCGCTCCGCCGGTCTGCGGACGGTGCGCTCTTTCGGGGTCAAGAGCCGGTTTATCCACCTGGAATTCTTTATTCTCTCGGAAGACCAGGAGGGTCTGGGCAAGGCCGGAGACGTGCTGGGCCTGGAAGTCAATATGCGCCCCGCCGGCGGCTACACCCCGGATATGTACAACTACAGCCAGGAGACGGATGTGTATAAGATTTGGGCGGATATGGTCTGCTTTGATTGTAACACCAAGCCCACGGGCAAGCATCACTTCTGCGCGTTCTATGGCCGCCGGGACGGCAACCGCTATCGCCTGGACGATTACGAGATCATGATGAAATACGCCGGACATATCGTCATGAATGGCCGCATTCCCGATGCCCTTTCCGGGGCCATGGCCAATCAGATGTATGTAGGAAACTTCGATACGGAAGACGAAATGAAAGAATTCTACCGGGATTTGTCGGACCGACTGTAAAAAAGGAGGCATTCTTTGAATCAGAGACTGCTGGGAATTCTGCTGGATTCCTTTCCCAAAATTCTGCTGCCGGGCCTGACCATGACCATTCCTTTGACCGTGATTTCCTTTTCTCTGGCCATGGTCATTGCCGTGGTCACTGCCATGGTGCAGTTTGCTAATGTAAAGATCCTCAAGCACCTTGCCAGGTTTTATATCTGGGTGGTTCGGGGAACCCCACTGCTTGTACAGCTGTATGTGATTTTCTACGGTCTGCCGAACTTAGGCATTCTCCTGCCCCCCTTTCCCTCGGCGGTGCTGGTGTTTTCCGTCAACGAGGGGGCCTACTGCGCCGAGACCATCCGGGCGGCTCTGGAATCCGTACCCAAGGGGCAGCTGGAAGCGGGGTACTGCGTGGGTATGAGCTATATGCAGGTCATGGGCCGCATCGTCCTGCCCCAGGCCCTGCGGACGGCTTTTCCCTCTTTGTCCAATAACCTCATCTCCATGGTCAAAGACACCTCTCTGGCTGCCAATATTACGGTGATGGAAATGTTCATGGTGACCCAGCGCATCGCCTCCCGGTATTATGAGCATCTGGCCCTTTATATCGAGGTCGCCCTCATCTATCTGCTGTTCTGCACGGTGCTGACCAAGCTGCAAAGCATCGGAGAAAAGAAACTCAATTCTTACGGGGCGGTGTAAGCCATGGCAATGCTGGAAATCAAAAATGTACACAAGGCCTTTGACGGCATGGAAGTTCTCAAAGGCGTGAGCCTGGAAGTCAACAAAGGGGACGTGGTGGCCATTCTGGGCAAAAGCGGTTCCGGAAAAACCACCCTTTTGCGGTGCATCAACTTTCTGGAAACCGCCGACCAGGGGGAACTGGTTTTTGACGGACAGGTATTCCCCCTCCATGGGGCCTCCAAGGCAGACATTGCAGGGCTTCGGAAGAAAACCGCCTTTGTGTTCCAGAACTACAATCTGTTCCGGAATAAGACGGCCCTGCAAAACGTCACCGAGGGGTTGATCGTGGCCCGGAAGATGCCCAAGGCCCAGGCGGAGGACATCGGCATGAAAATGCTCCGGAAAGTGGGCATGGAGGACCGGGCTTCGTTCTATCCCAATCAGCTTTCCGGCGGTCAGCAGCAGCGGGTGGCCATTGCCCGGGGCCTGGCCACGGACCCGGAAATCATTCTCTTTGACGAGCCTACCTCTGCTCTTGACCCGGAACTGACGGTGGAGGTACTCTCTGTCATGCGGCAGCTGGCAAAAGAGGGCATGACCATGCTGGTGGTGACCCACGAGATGAATTTCGCCAGAAATGTCTCTACCAAGGTGGTCTTTATGGAGGACGGGGTGATTCTGGAAGAAAGCACCCCGGAGGAATTTTTTGAACACCCCAAGCAGGAGCGGTCCCGTGCGTTCCTGCAAACCGTTCTGGAAAAATAGGAAGGAGTTCCGATTATGAAAAAAATCATTCGCTGGGCTGCCCTGGCCCTGGCCACTGCGGCTCTGTTTACCGGCTGCGGCAAGAAAGACGCCGCTGCCGACCGGCTGGAAGCCATTCAAAGCAAGGGCGAGATGGTCATTGCCCTGGAGGGCAACTGGGCACCCTGGTCTTTCCACGATGACACCGGCACGTTGGTGGGCTATGACGTGGAAGTAGGCAAGGCCATTGCCGAAAAATTAGGGGTCAAAGCCACCTTTGTAGAGGGCGAGTGGGATGGCCTTTTGGCCGGAGTGGAAGCGGGCCGGTATGACATGGTCATCAACGGCGTGGACATTACCGACAGCCGAAAGCAGTCCTATGACTTCTCCACCCCCTACGCCTACATCCGCACCGCCCTGGTGACCCGGAAAGACAACGACACCATCCACTCCTTTGAGGACTTAAAGGGCAAGACCACCACCAACTCCATTGGCAGCACCTATATGGAACTGGCAGAGCAGTACGGTGCCACCTGCTCCGGAGTAGACACCCTGGATGAAACCATCCAGATGGTCCTCCAGGGCCGGGCAGATGCCACCCTGAATGCCGACGTCTCTTTCTACGATTACCTGTCCCAGCACCCGGATGCGGATATCCAGATCGTGGCGTTCGCCCCGGATGCCAACGAAATCGCCATCCCCATGCAAAAGAGCGACTCCGCCGCCGCCCTGCGGGAGGCCGTCAACAAGGCCATTGAGGACCTGCGCAGTGATGGCACCCTGACAGAGCTTTCCAACAAGTACTTTGGCGCGGACATCAGCAGCAAGTAAAACAACACCCCGGAGACGAAAACTCCGGGGCATTTTTGTCCACCGTCCCTCCAATCCGTATGCTGCTTGACAGGGACTCTTTGGGCGTTTATAATGGTGAAAAAACCTGGGAGGGACACCATATGAATGCTTTGACCATTGGCATTATTGGAGGCGCGGACGGCCCCACGGCGATTTTTGTGACGGGTGGGCCGACTGTCTGGGAGACTTTGCTCCTTGCCGCTGTGGGCGTGGCCGTCATTGCGGGCGTGGTGTTCTTCGTCAGAAAGCACCGGAAAAAGAAATGAAAAACAGCCGGAGGGAAATGCCCTTCGGCTGTTTTTGGTATGATGGGTTTATTCAGAGTTTCCTCAGAGTTTCCCCAGCAACGCCCGGACTTCTTCTTCCTGGGGCATGGCCCGGATGGCACCCTTGCGGGTGGTGACGATGTAGGCGGCGGTGTTGGCAAAATGCAGCATGTCCCGGCGGCTTTCGGGGGTCAGGTTGTCAAGACCGTGGGTCAGAACATAGTCCAGCACCGAGGCGCAGAAGGTGTCTCCGGCACCGGTGGTTTCAATGACGCCGCCCAGGGTACAGGCGGGGACGAAGACGGGTTCGGCATCGCCGTAGAAGCTGTAGCTGCCCTCGGCTCCGGCGGTGACGTTCAGCACCCGGATATTGGGGTAGGCCTTTTGAAGCATTCCGGCACCCCGGGCGAAATCGGTTTCCCCGGTCATAAATTCCAGTTCGTTGTCCGCGATTTTCAGAATGTGGCACTGGCCCAGGCCGTAGGCAATGGCCTTTTTCGCGTCTTCCAGACTGTCCCACAGGGGCGGGCGGAGATTGGGGTCAAAGGAGATCCAGGCCCCGGCCTCCCGGGCGGTCTGAACGGCCCGGAGGGTTGCCTGTCGGACCCCCTCGTGGGTCATGGACAGGGTGCCAAAATGGAAAATCCGGGTCTTTTTCAGCAGTTCCAAAGGCAGCTCCTCCTGCCGGAGCATCATATCCGCCCCGGGCTTGCGGTAAAAGGAAAAATCCCGGTCCCCATTGGGGGCGGTCTTTACAAAGGCCAGGGTGGTGGGGATGCCTTTGTCCATTTGTAGGGCCTGGGTGCTGATGCCGGTGTCTTCCAGCACGCCTTTTAAAAGCCGTCCAAACAGGTCGTCCCCCACCTTGCCTACAAAGGCGCAGCGTCTGTGAAGCTTTCGCAGCATGGCAAGCACATTACAGGGCGCACCGCCGGGGCAGGCCTCAAAAAGGGTGTTCCCCTGGGCAGAAACACCGTTTTCCGTAAAATCAATCAGCAGCTCCCCCAGAGCCACCACGTCAAAGGGCTGTTCCATTGCAAAATTCCTCCTGTTAATATAGTGACCCGATCAGGTCGATCAGGTAAGCTTCCGGCGGCGTCAGCAGATGCTCTTTCCCGTAGGCTGCCACAAAATCCCAGGCTTCCGGCCGGGTTCCGAAGGAGAAAAAGCTCAGGTCTTTGGCGGTTTCGTGTTCCTCAATGCGGAAGCTGCTGGCAAAGGCGATGCCATACTGCCGGGCTACCAGGGACAGGGCCGTATCAATGCTGCTGAGTTCTACGATTTTTGGGGAAATATTCTGGCTTTCCAGAAGCCTGACAGCTAGCTGCCCCAGGCGCATTTGCTGTTTCAGAAGAAGAAAACAGTCGTTTTCCAGATATTTCAGGTCGATCCAGGGGTATTTTCGCCCGGGTTCTTCCTTGGCAAGCAATTCATAGTGGCCGTTTTTGGGCGTACACAGAACGATTTCTTCCTGGGAAATGAGCTGACAGCGAAACCGGTTCTGAGTTGCCCGTTCGGATTCGGACATGGTAAAAAATGCCAGATCCAGGACACCTGACTGAAGCTGCTGCTCCAGGGTCTGTACGTCTTCTTCCAGAATCGTCAATTCATAGTCCGGGTATTTTTCCTGAAAATCCGGAAGTACCCTGGGCAGGACCGTGTGGCCCCGCCCAGGGGTGATTCCGATGGTGAGCTTTCCGTGGGTACATTCCCGCAGCTTTTTCAGCTGCCGTTCCAGGTCCTGGTCCAGCTGCAACATTTTACGAGCGGTGTCCAGATACAGTTCCCCGGCCAATGTGGGTACCAGATGCCGTTTCTTCCGCTCAAAAAGGGGAAGACCGGCCTGGGTTTCCAGCTTCAGCAGGAATCGACTCAAAGCGGGCTGGGATATATACAGCCGCTCTGCCGCCTTGGATAGATTTTTCTCCTGGGCGATGACGATGATGTATTCCATCTCTCTGCGATCCACAGCCGGCCCCTCCCTTTTGCATTTCCTCTATTATAGCAGAGGGAGCAGCGTTTTAACAGCAGTCCGCAAAACTTTTTTTTCGTCTTCGATCTGCATGGAGTTGATGGCGATGACGGCATTCTTTTTAGGCATCACAATACAATACTGGCCGTACTTCCCGTCAGCCCGGAACATTCCGTCGGGCATGATCCAGAACAGGTAGCCATAATCCGTTCCGATTTCACCGTCGCCCTGGTCGGAGACGATGAAAGAACGGCTGGCTTCCTCCACCCAACTGGCGGGGATCAGCTGACGGCCCTGCCACTGGCCCTTTTGCAGGTACAGAAGGCCCAGCTTTGCAAACTCGGTGACGTTCAGCTGTAAGCCACCGGCACCAAAGGTGTTGCCCAGGGGGTCTTTTTCGTCCTGCGGTCTGGGGATGCCCAGGGGTTCAAAGAGCCGGGGCATCAGGTAATCCACCAGGGACATGCCGGTTTTTCGCTGGATCAGGATGCCCAGCAGGTAGGGCCCGGCATTGTTATACTGGAATACGGTGCCGGGTCTGTGAATGACCGGTGCCTGCAAGACATACTTGACCCAATCCTTTTCGGTCATTTTAGGCCGCTGTGCGCCCATAAGCATGGGGCTTTCAAAGCCCATGCTCATGGTGATCAGATGCCGCAGCTGCATCTGTTTCAGGTTTTCGCTGACAGTTTCCGGCGCATCCTGCCGGAAGTGGTCCAGAACGTAGTCATCCAGGGTAAACAGACCCTCCTGGATGGCAAAGGCACAGGCGGTGGAGGTAAAGCTTTTGGTGCCGGAATACTGGTTCTGTCGCTCCTCCGGCTGGGGCTGGTAGGAGGCGATCAGGGTCCCGTCCCGGTAGACCCGCAGGCCCCGCACGGCCAGGTTCTCCTGGGCAACGGCGGCTTCAAAGGAAGAAATATCCAACTGTTTCATAGATAGCACCCTCCTTTAAGCGGGAATGATGCCGGTCAGAACCACAAAGGCCAGCATGGCAGAGGCCAGCACAAAGGCCCACTTATAGGAGAAGGCAATGTGGTCTTTCAGCTCTACGTTGGTCAGGCCCAGGCCCATGTAGGTGGCGGCGGTCATGGGCATGATGTAGATGGCCGGGCCAAAGGTGATCAGGAAAGCAGCACCCACAGCGGCAGCGGGGATGCCATAGCCGGAGACGATCTGATTGACAATGGGCAGAATGCCATAGGTCAGCGCATCACCGTGGATGAACATGCTCAGGGGGCTGTTTACGGCGGCGAAAATCACGTGCAGGTGGGGAGCCATGCTTGCGGGCATGGCAGACAGAACCATGTCGGTCATGGCATCCAGCATGGGACTCTTGCCCATAATGCCAATCAGCACGCCGGAGGCCAGGGCGGTAAAGGCCATGGTCAGGGCATCGGTGGCGTGGGCCTTGATGCGCTCGGTCTGGGCCTTCTGGGAGGGATAGTTGACCATGAGGCCAATGGCCAGAGCTACCATAAAGGTCACATGGGTAGCAACCTTGGTAAGGGTCAGCATCAGGACAACGGCAATGATCAGCAGAATATTGAACCAGAACAGCTTGGGCCGATGCAGCTCGTTGACTTCCTTGATTTCCTGGGCAGTGGCGGTCAGCTCCTCCTCACCGGGCACATAACCGGCACCCCGCTTCTTTTCGTTCTGGGCCAGAAGGATGCACAGGCCCAAAATCAGCACCAGACCAAAAATCTGGGCGGGGATGCAGTATTTCCAAATTTCGGAGGTACCCACTTCCAGAGCGGCAGCGGTACGTCCGCAGGGGCCGCCCCAGGGGACGATGTTCATGACACCCATGGTCAGAGTGGTGATGCACAGCAGATTGATGGGCCGGACCTTCATTTTCTTGTAGATGGGCAGCAGGGGTGGAATGGCGATCAGCAGGGTAGTGGCACCGGAGCCGTCCAGATGGCCGATGAAGGCGATGAGTACGGTGGCAAACATCAGCAGGGTCACGTTGTTGCCCACCAGTTTCAAAACCTTGCCAACGATCCGGTCAAATACACCGGCATCGTTCATCACGCCGAAGAACAGTACCGCAAAAATAAACAAAATGGCGGTGGTGGCAACCCCGGATACACCGGCGGCAATATAGCCGCTCATTTCGGCAGGGGTAAAGCCAACAACAAAGCCGGTAATAATGGGCAGAAGGATAAAAACAACAGCGGGCGTACTCTTGCCCCACAGCAGCAGGGCGACAATGAGGATCATCAAGGCAAAGCCTGCGATACCCAGCATGGACATAGAGATCGTTCCTTTCTCATTTGTGTATTTTATTCTTTTTCTTCACGCTTTCGGTGAACCATGGTTATCCGGATGGACTTATTATAGGGGAAACCACCTGAAAAGTCCAATGCCCATACAGGCTCTTTATTATAACAAAATGTTATACTTTTTCGGCTTTTGTGCATTTTTTCCAGTGGGGCCGATGAAACCTCTTGGACGCACAACAAAAGCGGCAGACCCAACAAAAGGTCTGCCGCACAGGCGATGGAGCGATTTTATCCGTCTTCCCGGTCTGTTACCCGGAAGAGCAACAGCAGCATGGGGACGCAGTACAGTATTGGCAGGGCGTAGCGGACGGCACCGTTGGTATGGGTGGTCAGCAGACCCAGGGTCATCAGGAGGGTGGGCAAACACAGCATGAATTTTGCCTTGCGCTTGCTTTCCAGAGCCGCCACTGTCAGAAGAAGACACAGCCAGTTGTACAGGCCTGAGAAGTTCAAAGCCCGCAGGGGGGAGCGCATATTGAGATCCCACAGGGCGAGGTCCAAACGGTTGAAGAGGGGGCCGCTGAGCCAGGCGGTGTCCAGCTTGCCCATAACGTTTTCCGATTCACTGTAAAGGGGCAGGAAATAGTTGCAGCGGGTGTAAACGATGGCTTCCAGCACCGTCAGGGGGTGCCGCAGGAAAAATTGGAGGTTCAGCACCACATAACGCCGGACTTGCCCAGAGGATGTGGCGTGGAACGTATATTTGATGTCGTTATTTTGGTCCGGGTTGAATTTGTGCAGCACCGCGTCATAGTCCAGCACATCGGAAATAATGGCCACGTCCTCCTCGCTAAGCTCCTGGGCATGCTGCTGGCAGTAGTAGCCGGTGATGTAGTAAAACTGGCTGTAGTTTTCGTAATCCGCCGGGGGATAGATGCCCAGGGCAGGACACACCACCAGAATCACAAACCAGTGCAGGGCCAGCAGTACCACAGCGGCAACAGAGAGAACTTTCCGCAGGGGCTTGCGGTAGAGCAGCAGCCCCAGCATGGACAGCACCACCAGGTAGATGGCTCCTTTCCGGGTGGCGGCGCAGAAAAAGCCCAGTACAATGAGCCACACCAAATCCTTTTTTCGTTCGCGCAGCAGCAGACGGCGGAAATACAGCCCATAGAGCAGATACAGGGGGCCAAACAGGGAATCCCGCAGGGCCACCATGACGAACATGGGGAACACGCTGACAAGGCCGAAGAACAAACTGACACCCAGCCCGAACTTGGAATTCTGACGGCAGACCGTGACCTCCTCTGCCAGCATGGCTACCACATAAAGGGTGAAAACGCCTTGCAGCAGGTTGCACAGCACCAGACCGAAAGAATCACACCAGAGGTTCCGTCCCAGGGTATACAGACTGCCATAAATCATGGTGGTCAGCAGGGGATGGGAGGCGTACATACCTCTTGGGCCAGGAAACGTCCGGATTTGATAATAGGTATCCCAGGCCAGCGCACCGGGGGCCCGCAGCAAAATCACAGGAATCCAGCAAAGAAGCGTCACTGCCGCCCAGAACCACATCCGCTTCCGGGAGGGGGCAATGGTTTGCTCCTTGGGAGCCGCGGGGGCTGTCAGCCACCGAACCCCTACCCGAATGACGGCAGATACCGCGGGCAGCAGCCCCGCCCACAGCAAGATGTTTTCAAACACATTCAGCCCCGGCAGGGCAATCAGATAGGTGATCCGCCGGTCCTGGGTAAGGCCAATGAGAATGTTGACGGAAAAGAAAATCGCCAGCAGCAGCTCCGGAAGCCGGAAGCAAAATTCTTTTTTATAGCTCAGCCACCCCGGCAGAACCCCCAGCCCCAGGCACATCAGGAAAAAGGGCAGGAAAGACAGGGGGTCCGAAAGACTGTAGCTCAGGCCGTAGCGCAGATGAAGCAGGAATCCCTGCCCTGCGGGCGCGCCCAGGAACAGGGCAAAGGCCGGGAAAAAGGCCACCAGGAATACAAGACTCCACAGAGCCATCCAGGGACACGCCTGTAATAATGAATTCTGTTTTTTCATAGACTGCATCATTCTCATTTCCAATCCTTATGGCAGGACGCTTTGTGGAAGCCCTGCCGGTATTTTTTCCTATCATATCACAAAAAAGGGGTGTTTTGCAACTGCTGCCGAAAAAGTTCCGTGGAACGTACAGAGAATGGCCCTGGAGGCGTTTTCAATTCATTCACAGTTTTTCCCTAAATTGTTTGAAACTCCGTTAAATTCCTGTCATAATCCCAGGATATGATGAAGACACGAAAGGGGAACAACCACAAAACAGGAACTTCCTCTTCGTTTTAAGGATAAGAATCCTTTCTCCTCTTCTCTCTTCTCTTTCTATTTCCAAAGTCAAAACCCCCGGGGCTGCCCCGGGGGTTTTGGCGCACTGGGAAAGGTTAAGAATTCTATAAGATTCTCCGGAAATATCTGGGAAAGGCCCTTGTTCACAGTTTGTCTATTGTTCCGTTTTTGGAATTGTGGTATACTGATGCAAAGCCAATCGAGAAGGAGGAACGCTTTATGAAACTCAGAAAAGGAATCTGCCTGCTGTGCGCACTGGTGCTGACGGTTGTGTTGGCATTGCCGACGTTTGCGGCGGAGGCAGTGGATTTTAAGAAACAGGCCCAGGGACTGCCTGGGTTGGATGCGGTGAAAAAGCTCTCTGCGGCAGAGCAGCAAGCTCTGTATGAACAGATCGATGACATCTGGGAAAACGGATTTTACAACCAGAGCGAACAGGTTCAGAAAGAGCTGGAAAACACCCCTCAGTTTGAGGCCTTGAAAGCCATTACGGACTACTTAAACGAGGCCCAGGTCAGCCCCTTGCAGTGGGTGGACTGCGGTCAGCTGCGGCTGTCCGGTGAGAACCTGAAAGACGGAGAGGACTATGCCTATGATGCCACCGCCAAAGAGCTGGTGATCAAGGGTACCAAGCCTGTGACGGTGACCAACGTCAAGGCCGGGGAAGCATCGGTAGACACCATCCACACCACCGCCGAGGCAACCGTTACCTTGAAAGATGTGACCATCCAGGTGGAGTCCGGAAAAAGCGCGCTGACGGCGGACAATGTGCTGAACCTCTCTTTGGTGGGGGCAAATAGCCTGACGGCCCAGGACCATGCGGCCCTTTCCTGCGCGGAGGTCATCACTCTTTCCGGTGTTGGCAGTCTGACGGTCCAGGGCGGCCAGGGTTCCAACGGCATCGGCACCAAACGCATCACCGTTACCGGGGGTACGCTGGTGGTCCGGGGCGGTGACGGTGTGCCGGGTGATGAAGAGAACAAGGGCGGCGACGGCGGCAGTGCCATCGGCGCGGACACCATTACCGTTACCGGCGGCAGCCTGAACCTTACCGGCGGCAAGCCCGGCAGCGATGGCGGCAAAGGAGCCGGTGAAGCCGGTGGCCAAACCAGCATTGCCGTGGTGGAGCAGAACCAGAAGCCCCTGGCCCAGACCCAGCTCACCGTTCAGGACGGTGCGGGCAAGGCCGTGGCGGGTACCGCCCTTACAGGGCTGACCCTGACCCCGGAGGAAAGCTACGGCCTTACGGGCGTGGTAACGGACGAGACCGGGGCGGTCTATCTGTATCTGCCCCAGGACACCAAGGCTACCGCCGTCTCCATCGGGACGGATACCTACACAGGCAACCCCATCACCGCCGGTGAAACCGGCGTTCTGACCCTGGCCGCCGCGGGAACGGATACCAAGCCGGATACGAACCCGGATATCAAGCCGGGTACGAACACGGATACAAACACGGGTGCGAACACGGGTACGAATACGGATACGAACCCGGATACCAAACCGGATACCAACACAGACAACAAGCAAAATACCACCACAGACACCAAAGCGGACCAGTCCCCACCGCAGAATCTGCAATGCGCCGCCCAGACCCCCAGCTCTGTGACCCTCCAAGAAGTCCAGGGCGTGGGTACCACCTACTATGCCTACGGGGCCACGCCGGAGAAGCCCGATACGGACTGGACGACCAGCAACACCTTTACCGGATTGACCCCGGGGAAGACCTACTATTTCTTTGCCTACTTTGGGGGCAATGACAAAACGAAGGACTCTCCTGTCAGCAATGCCCTGGCCGTGACCTTGCAGAAGGGCATGACCGCAACGGACGTGGATGTTCAGGGCCTGGAAAAGACCTATGACGGCAAAAGTGCCTCTCCCTCCGTCAGCATTCCCGCCGGGGCCACCATCCGCTTTCGGGAAAGTGACTCCGGGAACTACGAGCTGACCTCCATCCCCACCTATACCAATGCGGGGACCTATAAGGTGTACTACCAGGTCACCCAGCAGGGCAGTGAGGCGATTTCCGGCATGGTCACGGTGAAAATCAACCCCGCCACTCCCACCGCCACCATCAAGGACATGACCGTGACCCATGACGGCAAGACCCACCCCATGGACGGCATTCAGGTCAAGGGCGTCAACGGCGAGACCTACAAGGGCAGCATCATCTATACCTACTTTACGGATGAGAGCCTGAGCAAGGGCCAGACCACCACACCCCCCTCTGCCGTAGGAACCTATTATGTCCGGGCCTACATCCCCGCGGGAGGCAACTATACCGATGCCGTCAGCAACATTGCCAAGCTGGTGATCAAAAAATCCGACGCCTCCAATAACAGCAATACCACCAAGCCCACCACCGGCGGTAATACGGGTACCACCAACACCACCGGCAAGACCTATACCGTCACCGCCTCTGCCAGCTCCGGCGGCACCATTACCCAGTCCGGCAAGGTTTCCGTCCAGTCCGGCAAGAGTGCCAGCTTTACCATTGTGGCGGACAAGAACTTTGAGGTGGCGGATGTCAAAGTAGACGGAAAGAGCATGGGTTCCGTGGGCGTTTACACCTTTACGGATGTAAAGGCTGACCACACCATTGAGGCCACTTTCCGCCGGACGGTGGCAGAGACCACCGCCCCCACCACCGCGCCTACCACTGCCCCCACCACGGCACCTACCACGGTTCCCACCACCGAAACCGTTCCCATGACCACCGAGGAGGCCCAGAAGCCCACCAAGAAAAAGGGCATTCCCATCATCGTCCCCATTCTTCTGGTGGTTCTGGCAGGCTGCGCCATTGGCGGCGCGGTGTTCGTCTACCGCAAGTATGGCGAAGAGGGCGAATACAGCGAATAACTGTCATTAAAAAACAGCTTCCCCGCATTTGTTCTTGCCGGGAAGCTGTTTCCCTGCCGTAAGAAATAAAAAGAAATGTAAAGGAGCAATACAGTGACGACTTCCAAGTTAGGTACCACCGGCAAGCACCCCTTTGACCTCAGCGCGGCGGCACTGCACATTCTGGCCATGGCCCTGATGCTGATGGACCACCTCTGGGCGACCCTGCTGCCCGCCCAGGACTGGCTGACCTGTGCCGGACGGGTGGCGTTCCCGATTTTCGCCTTTATGGCGGTGGAGGGCTATTTCCATACCCGAAGCTTTAAAAAATACGCCCTGCGAATGCTCATTTTTGCGGTGCTGTCAGAAATCCCCTTTGATTTGATGTACGGCGGCACCTGGTTCTACCCCGTCCACCAGAACGTGATCTGGACGCTGCTTCTGGGCCTTATGGGTATTTATCTCATGGAAAAGGCCAGGAAAACCGGTAAAACCTGGTTATACGTTCTGGTCTGCCTTGGCATCACCCTGGCAGGAGCCATTCTGGGGACGCTTGGCATGGTGGACTACTACGGGGCCGGGGTTCTGACCATCTTCGTGTTCTACTTTTTCCGGGGCCGGAAATGGTGGTGCCTGCTGGGGCAAGTTCTGGGCCTTTACTGGATCAATGTGGAACTGTTGGGGGGCCTCATGTACCCCGTGGAGCTGCTGGGGATGGAACTGGAACTCTGCCAGCAAGGCTTTGCCCTGCTGTCGCTCATTCCCATCTGGCTCTACCGTGGCCGCCAGGGATACCACAGCAAACCTTTCCAGTATGTGTGCTACGGATTTTACCCGGCCCATATGCTGCTTTTGGCGATCATTCTGAATATCGTGACCTGAGAAAACCCTCTTTTCCCTGCTTTTTCTACACCGGGCTGCCGCCATCTTGTTTTTGCGGCAGCTTCGGTGCTTTTTTTATGGAGGAATGACGTTTTTGTAGCGATACTATGCAGGATGTATATTGATTTCTGCGTTCAAAAGGGTTATGATAGAGAAATGCCGGAAAGATGGAGTCCTGTAGAGAAATTCCGGCAGGAAATTGCATACCCTATGGCAAAAAATTCCCCAGCACAACAGATATGTCCCCATGGAAAACACTTCTCCGGGGCAAAGATGCACAGGAGGAACAAAATGACAGATTTGACCTTTCAAAAGCTCAAAAAGCTTTCCAAGGACGCTGCTTTGACCCCGCAATACAGGCTGGCCATTGCGGGGGACTGCGCGACCCAGCATCTGGCCACGGCCATCGGCGGCTACGGCGTTGCCGTGGGCCTGGGCCTGGAGATTTTTGACGCGGATTACGACCAGATCCAGGCGTTGGTCATGGATGAGGAATCGGAGCTGTATGGATTCAAGCCCAACGCCCTTTTGCTGCAAATGTGTACCCAAAAGCTTTATGAAAGCTTCTGCGCCGCACCCTTGGGGGCGCGGGCCGGATTTGCGGATGACGTATTCCGGAAAATCAAGGGCATCTGGCAGCGGCTCGGCGGCAGAATGACCGTTTTGCAGTGCAACTTTCCCCTTTTGGATGACGGCACTTTCGGCCAATTCGGAAACAAGACCCCGGATTCTTTTTTGTATCAGCAGCGAAAGCTGAATTACCTGCTGATGCAGGGCTGCCAGGAAATCAAAAACGTATACCTGATTGATTTGGATGCCCTGCAGGCCCAGATGGGCCGGGAGAGGTTTTTTGATTTCCGGCTTTATTACATGGCGAAAATGCCCATCAGCATGTACGCCCTGCCCCAGGCCGCCAAAAGCGTGGTAGACATGATCCAGGCCATTCGCGGCGTTGTGAAAAAATGCGTTGTTCTGGATCTGGACAACACCCTTTGGGGCGGCGTCATCGGTGACGACGGTCTGAGCGGTATTCAAATCGGGGAATTGGGTACGGGCCATGCGTTCTCCGATTTCCAGCAGTGGCTCAAGCAGCTGAAAAACCGGGGCATTCTCCTGGCGGTTTGCAGCAAGAACAATGAGGATACCGCCAAAGAACCCTTTGAGAAGCATCCGGAGATGGTTCTCCGTCTGGATGATTTTTCCATGTTTGTGGCCAACTGGCAGGACAAAGCGGGGAATATCCGCCGTATCCAGCAAACCCTGAACATCGGCATGGACAGCATGGTGTTTCTGGACGACAACCCCTTTGAGCGCAATCTGGTCCGGGGGCTGATCCCGGAGATCACCGTGCCGGAGCTGCCGGAAGACCCGGCACTCTATGTGTCCTATCTGCGGGAACTGGATTTGTTTGAAACCGCTTCCTACTCTGTAGAGGACGCGTCCCGCACAGACCAGTACCGGCTCCAGGCGGAGCGGACGGTATTTGAAGCCTCCTTCCAGTCCTATGAAGAGTACCTGGCGGGGCTGGACATGCGGGCAAAGGCCGCCCCCTTTGACGCGTTCCACTACCCCCGCATTGCCCAGCTGACCCAGCGGTCCAACCAGTTCAATCTGCGGACGGTGCGCTATACGGAGCAGGAAATTGAAGCCCTGGCCCAGGACGATGACCACGTGGGCCTGTATTTCACCTTAAAGGACCGGTTCGGAGACTATGGCCTGATCAGCGTGGTGATTCTGGACAAAGAGCCGGAGGATGTGCTGTTTATCAGCCAGTGGCTGATGAGCTGCCGGGTGCTGAAACGGGGCATGGAGGAATTTATTCTGGACAAGATCATGCACTTGGCCGCGGACCGGGGCATAAGAAAGGTGGTAGGTGAATACCTGCCGACCCCCAAGAATGCCATGGTCAAGGACCTGTATGAAAAACTGGGCTTTGTCCGGGTGGATGAACACCGCTTTGAGGCAGACCCCGCCCGGTATGTGTATCATAAAAACTACATTTTGGAGGAGTAAACACCATGACCCTGGAAACCATTCTTGAGAAACTGAACGAAGTCTTTTCGGACGTTTTCGACGAGGAGATCACCGTTACGCCCCAGACCACCGCATCCGATATTGAGGACTGGGACTCCCTGACCCACATCACCCTGATTTCCGAGGTGGAGGACGCTTTCGGCGTGAAATTCTCCATGAAAGAAGTCATGGGCATGAAAAATGTGGGCGAAATGATCGATATCATCAAGGCCCGGGCGTAAGAGCCGCGGGTAGAAAGGAAGAGAAGGCTTTTTGGTTTTTTCATCGGCGGTTTTTTTATTCACATTTCTGCCCCTGACCCTGGCGGGCTACTATGTCCTGCCAAGGCGGTTTCGCAATCTGTTTCTGACCCTGGCCTCCCTGGTGTTCTATGCCTGGGGAGAGCCGAAATTCGTGCTGATCATGATTTTGTCCATTCTCATGAACTATGTTTTTGGACTGCTGGTGGTCAGACGCCAGGAAGAAAGGTACCGCAGCTGCATCCTCACGGTGATGGTCTGCGCCAACCTTTCCCTGTTCTTTGTATTTAAGTATCTGAATTTTACCATCGAAAATCTGAATCTGCTCTTTGGCAATGCCATTCCCCAAACCCATATCCGTCTGCCCATCGGCATTTCGTTCTTTACCTTTCAGGCCATGTCCTATGTGTTTGACGTTTCTCTGGGCAGGGGAGAGGTTCAGAAGAATCCCATGGATGTGGCACTGTACATTGCCCTCTTCCCCCAGCTGATCGCCGGCCCTATTGTCCGCTATGAGACGGTGGCCGAGGAGATCCAGCACCGGCAGGAAAACCTGGAAGACTTTGCCCGGGGCTGCCGCCGGTTCATTGTGGGACTGGCAAAGAAAATGGTACTCTCCAACAGCATCGGTCTGTTGGCGGACCAGGCGTTCGGCTTTGGGGAGGCCGCCCAGCTTTCCGCGGCCATGGCCTGGCTGGGGGTGCTGGCCTACGCGTTCCAGATTTACTTTGACTTTGGCGGTTACTCCGATATGGCCATTGGCCTGGGACTGATGTTCGGGTTCCACTTTGACGAAAACTTCCGCTATCCCTATATTTCCAGAACCGTTTCGGAATTCTGGCAGCGGTGGCACATTTCCCTGGGCAGCTGGTTCCGGGATTATCTGTTCTATCCCGTTTCCCGGAAAGCGGTACCTCTGGGAAAGAAAATCAAAAAACGCTTTGGCAAGGCCGCCGGACGGCTGGCTCCCAACGTGATCGCCCTGGCGGCGGTGTGGCTGTGTACCGGTATCTGGCACGGGGCCAGCTGGTGCTACATCCTCTGGGGTGTTTATTATGGGGTACTGCTGATCGGCTCCCTGATTCTACAGCCCACTTTCAAAAAATGGAGCCAGAAGCTTTCCATCAACACAAAGTCCCCGGCCTTTGCCCTGTTCCAGATGGCCAGAACCTTTCTGCTGGTGCTGCTGGGCTACGTGCTGTTCCGCTCTCCGACCCTGGGCCGTGCCGCCCAGTATCTGCGTGCCATGTTCGGCCTGGCGGGAAATGTTGCCCTGGACCCGGAGGCCCGGTTTGCCCTGGGGCAGCATGCCTCGGTTTTGCTGCTGTGCGCCCTGTTTTCTACCCCATTCCTGGGGTGGCTCAAAGAGCATGTGGGCGGCGTTTTTGCCTCTGAGGCGGTGCGCAACGGTGCTTGTCTCCTGCTGCTGATCCTTTCCAGTGCCTATATTGTCAGCAGCAGCTACAATCCCTTTATTTATTTCGCGTTTTAAGGAGGGGAAAGCTGTGAAAAAAACAGCGTGGTTTGCGCTGCTTGTCCTGGCTGCCACCCTCAGTGGATGCGGGGCCAAGCCCCCTGTGGAAGCCCCAACGGCCACAACGGAAACGGCTGCGGAAACGACTACAGAAACGGCCCCACAGGCTGCCCAGACGCCCCAGGACCCGGAGGGCGATTTGTTCCTCAAGGTATCCTCCATCACCTTTTCCCTGACGGGAGAGCAGGAGGACGTTTATCTGGGAACGGTCCCGAGGGAAGAGGTTTCCTGGACCAGTGATGACCCTGGGATTATCGATGTATCGGAGGGCGTTCTCACCGCCCTGGGGGTGGGAACCACCACCGTTCACGCCACCTGGGGGGACCGGCAGGTCCATTGTACCGCCGGGTGCCTGGCCCAAAGTCAGGAGGAATTGGAGAGCCTGGACCCGGAAATCCTGGCGTCCCCCAAGCGGCTCCCGCCAGAAATCGATATGGAGGGACCCTGCGACTATTTTGATGATGCCGCCATCATGGGGGACTCCATCACCTATTTCCTCTGGCAGTATGAGAACACCCACCATGAGTTGGGCAGCATGACCTTTGTATCCAGACACGGCATCAGCATCCACAGCCTGGTCAACCGAAGCAAGAATATGTATTTTGAGGGCCAGGAAATGAACATTGAGGACATTGTGGACCGTCTGGATGTCTCCCGGATCTATATCCTTTTGGGCTGCCTGGATTTCCAGGTCCCGGCGTCCACCCAGACATTGCGGGAGCATTGGGAACAGCTGCTGGATTTGATCAGCCAGAAGTCCCCGGAAAAAGAGCTGGTGCTGATTTCCAATATCCCAAGCTACACGGATAAACAGGAGTGGAACCCCTTTAACCGGAATGTGGCGGAATTTACCCCCCAACTCCGGCTTTTGGCGGCGGAACGGGGCTGCGGCTTCCTGGACCTGGGGTACTACATCCAGGACCATTACGGCAGAATGCCCAAGTGCTATCAGAAAGACGAATTTCACATGAATGATGCCGGTTCCCACGTCTGGAGCCAGCTGCTGCGGTATTATGCCCAATTTGAGCGAGAGGGCGGCACCCTTGCGGTGCTGCCTGAAGAAACCGAAAGGGAAATAGATAAAAATTGAGGTGTACGTTATGAATCAGTTCCACCATCGAATCCTTGCCCTTGCGCTGACCTGCGGGGTGCTTCTGGGACTTGTGGGCTGCGGTGAATCCGCCGGGACGCAACCGGCTTCTGCCCAGACGGAGACCCAGACCCTGACACAAACCCAGGCTCCGGAGGAAACGGAAGCCCCGGAGGAGACCGAAGCCCCTCTGCCGGAGGGCCGGTTGTTTCTGAAAACCCCCGGCATTACCTTTCCCCTGGTGGGAAGCCAGGAAGACATTTACCTGGGGGTGATTCCCCGGGAGCTGATCACCTGGGAAAGCGAAGACCCGGAGATCATCTCTGTGGAAAACGGCGTGTTGACCGCCCTGGCCGTGGGTACAACGGTGATCCATGGCACCTATGGCGACCAGGAGGTCCACTGTCAGGCCGGGTGTCTGGCCCAGACCCAGGAGGAATTGGAGCAGCTCAGCCCGGAAATCCTGGGAACGCCCCAATGGCTGCCTCCGGAGGTGGATTTGGAGACCCCCTGCACCTGGTTTGACGATGCCGCCATTTTAGGCGATTCCATTACCTACGCCCTCATGAAGCACGAAAGCACCTCCAATGCCCTGGGAGATGTGACTTTTGTAGCCCGGGGCGGTGTCAGTGCCATGGGCTTTGTGAAAGGGGTCAAAAACTACTTCTTCCAGGGACAGGGAGAGACCCCGGTGCAAAATATCATTGCGGCTCTGGGCGTGAAGCGGGCCTATTTCCTGCTTGGCTCCAACGATGTGGGGGCGGGCTATGAAATGGATGTGCTGATGGGCAACTGGCGGACCTTGCTGGACCGCATCTGGGACAAGACCCCGGATGTGGAAATCGTATTGATTTCCAGCATTCCCCGCCACGACATGTCCGGCGACTACAATCGGAGAACTTTGGAGTATAACAGCTGCTTGCGCCAGTTTGCCAAGGAAAATGGCTGCATGTACCTGGACCTGCACTCCTATGTCCAGGACCAACTGGGGCGGCTTCCGGACCAGTACCGGTTTGACGATACCCATTTGGACCAGACGGGCTGCGAAAACTGGATGCGGGTCATGCGATATTATGCCGAATACGAATCTGAGGGAGGAATTTTGGAATGAAAAGACTGTTTTGTATTGTGATGGCGGCTTGTCTGCTGCTGACCCTGGCTGCCTGTGGGCAGAAAGAGGAAAAGACTCTGGATATGGACGCGCTCTACGAGAGCTACCAGCAGTATTTGCCGGAGATGTTTATGCCGGATGAGGACACCATGCTGAATTTCCTGGGCGTTCACGCCGAGGACTGCACCCGCTATAAGGTGGCCATCTGCGCCGAGGGCCTGCGGGCTGACGAGGTTTGGCTGATGGAGGCCAAGGATGAGGCGGCGTTGCAGCGGCTGAAAGACCTGGCCCAGGCCCGTATCCAGTCCAAGCTGGACGAAACGGAGTCCTATGCGCCGGACCAATACCTGATCGTCCAGAAAGCGGCGGTGGTGACCAATGGCCGGTATCTGGGGTTCTTCATCTCCCCGGATGTTGACAGCATGAAAGCCGGGTTTGAGTCCGCATTCCAATAAGAAGCCGTTGGAAAACCTATGAAAAAACATGATACGCTTTTGAGTCTGCTGTTTTGCGGCTTCCTGGCTGTAATGGCTGTAGGCTCCTTTCTGCCCAAGTCGGATTTTTCCGCCATGGAAAAACGCTATCTGGCAAAGGCCCCTGATTTCAGTACGGATCCCCTGCTGGATGGCTCCTGGGGAAAACAGGCGGATGCCTACCTCATTGACCATATTCCGGAGCGGAACCTCTTTGTGGGGCTGAATGCCTACTGCGAAAAATTCCTGGGCCGCCAGAAGCTTTCGGACATCTGGGAACTGGACGGGAAACTGGTCCGCAGTCCTGTGGACCCTGCCAGTGGTGCCATGGAGCGGAATGTGGATGCCCTGAACCGGTTTGCAAAGGGCCTGGAGGTGCCGGTGTCCCTGGCTCTGGTACCCTCCTGCGGTTTTGCCCTGGGTGCGCCGGAGTATGCCGAGGAGTCGCTGCTGGATGCCATTTATCACCGGTCAGAGCTGGAAAACCTGGATTTGCGGGAATGCTACCGGGGCCGCCCGGAGCTGTTTTACTCCACGGACCACCACTGGACCAGTGCCGGTGCTTTTGAAGCTTACAAGGTGATGATGAACACCTGGGGCATTACACCGGAGACGGAATACACCGTAGAGCGTTTTGACCATTTCCGGGGGGCCAATTTTGCCGCCAGTGGCTTGTGGCTCACGCCGGAGGAGACCATAGAACTGTGGACGGGTCCTGCCCGTGTGGAGACGGAAATGAACGGCACCACCCATGAGGGGGCCTTCTACCGGGAACGGCTGGAGGGCTACGACCCCTATATGGTCTTCCTGAATGGCAACCAACCGCTGGTTCAAATCCACAACCCGGAGGGTCAGGGGAGCATCCTGCTGATACGGGATTCCTTTGCCAGCACCCTGGCGGGCTTCCTGGCCCAAAACTACGAAAACGTGACCCTGGTGGACCTGCGCTACTACAAAAAACCCGTCTCCCAGCTGGCCGCCTCCTACGACCGGGTGCTGATAGAGTACAGCCTGGATAATTTCCTGACGGATACCAACATCGTCCTGCTGAAATGACCCGAAATCCACAAAAACAAACAGAGGGCTGCGTCCAAACGGCAGCCCTCTGTTTTTTGCGCCCCGGTGAAAAACACCGGGGCGCAACCAAAATTAACGGAAAAATGATTTTTCTGACAAGTTTGTATGGTGGAAACCGCTGCCCACCGGGGGTATAATAAGGACACAAAAAGGAGGTGGTGAACATGTTGGCAGAGAATCTGGTGCTGCTGCGGAACATCCGGGGGCTGAGTCAGGAGGATGTGGCGGAGGTCATCGGCATTTCCAGGCAGTCCTATTCCAAATGGGAGCAGGGCCAGAGCCTACCGGATATTGAAAAATGTGCCAGACTCGCGGCGTTCTACGGAATATCCATCGACGCGCTGGTGCAACAAAACGAGCAGGTCGGCCATACCAGGGTGGCCCCTGCCCCCATGGGGAAGCACCTTTGGGGTACCGTGCCTGTAGGGGCCAAGGGCCAGATCGTCATTCCCAAAGCCGCCCGGGATACCTTTGGACTCAAAGAGGGGGACCGCCTGGTGGTTCTGGGAGACGAGGACCAGGGCATTGCCCTGGTGAAAGCGGAAACGTTCGAAGAGAGAATGCAAAGGGCGTTAAACGCCTGTGGGGAACACCCTGAAGAATTTTGAAAGAAGGTATATTTATGAAATGTCCGGAATGTGGAAAAGAAATGCGTAACGGCTACCTGTTTTGCAGCAAGGATGGGGCTTTCAGCTTTGCCAGCACAGTCCCCGGCGTTTTTGAAAACGCCCGGAAGGCCGATGGCTTTGTGGAGATCACCCCACTGAAACCCAGCCACCGCACCAGAATACCCGCCGCCATCTGCGAAGAATGCAAGGTGGTGCAATTCCATTACGGGGCGGTTTCCAATGAAATGACGGTGTGATTGCCACCCAGAAAACACATCGTTTTTGCATCTCTAGAGCATAAAACAGCGATAGATACGCAAAAAATACGGTATTTCGGAACAAATGTATCGTAGGGGCGGCAACCTGCCGCCCGCCACGTTCCGATGCCTGAGACGTACCAATTAAACGGTATTACAATGGACGAATCCACTGTAGCGGCGGCAACCTGCCGCCACCCGGCCCGTAGGGCCGGAATCGTGGTACGTTTACACTTGTAACGTTCAACCCCAAAACGTATGTCATTCCGACCGTAGCGCAAGCGGAGTGGAGGAATCTTCTACGTTGGAGAATGAACCACCACAAGATAAAAATTGCTACTTGGGAAGATTCCTCGACTCACTGTGTTTTAAATTGGTACAGTATTTTAGACACAAATTTCAAAAAATAAATGACAGTCACGCAGCAAGCGGTGGAGTGTACCC
>CAKTQE010000011.1 GCA_934593275.1 uncultured Oscillospiraceae bacterium
ATGCAGGACAACACCGTGAAGGGTTCTCAGTTCCACAAGCCTCTGCTGGAGTTCTCCGGTTCCTGCGCCGGCTGTGCCGAGACCTCTTACGCCCGTCTGGTGACCCAGCTGTTCGGCGATCGGATGTACATCTCCAACGCCACCGGCTGCTCCTCCATCTGGGGTGGTCCCGCTGCTACCGCTCCCTACACTGTTAACGAAGAGGGCCACGGTCCCGCTTGGGCCAACTCCCTGTTCGAGGACAACGCCGAGCATGGCCTGGGTATGTACACCGCTCAGTCCGTGATCCGTGAGTCCCTGGCCAACAAGGTCCGCTCCGTCATCGAGAACACCGCTGACGAGGCCCGGAAGGCTGCTTGCCAGGCATGGCTGGATACCTACAACGATGGTGCTGCCAACAAGGAAGCTACCAAGGCTCTGGTTGCCAACCTGGAAGCCAATGTTTGCTGCGACACCGTAAAGGACATCCTGTCCAAGAAGGAATACCTGTCCAAGAAGTCCGTGTGGATCTTCGGCGGCGACGGCTGGGCCTATGACATCGGCTTCGGCGGCGTTGACCACGTGCTGGCTTCCAACAAGGACGTCAATGTCTTCGTCTTCGATACCGAAGTGTACTCCAACACCGGTGGACAGGCCTCCAAGGCTTCCAACATCGGCCAGGTCGCTCAGTTCGCTGCTTCCGGTAAGGAGACCAAGAAGAAGTCCCTGTCCGAAATCGCTATGAGCTACGGCTATGTTTACGTTGCTCAGGTCGCCATGGGTGCCAACCAGGCGCAGACCCTGAAGGCCATCACTGAGGCTGAGGCCTACAACGGTCCTTCTCTGGTCATCGGCTACGCTCCCTGCGAGATGCACTCCATCAAGGGCGGCATGACCAACTGCCAGGCTGAGATGAAGAAGGCTGTTGAGTGCGGCTACTGGAACCTGTTCCGGTTCGATCCCTCCAAGGAGACCGGCAAGTTCACTCTGGACTCCAAGGCTCCTAAGGGCGGCTATCAGGAGTTCCTGATGAACGAGGCTCGTTACAGCCGTCTGACCCGTGAGTTCCCCGAGCGTGCTACCGACCTGTTCGCTAAGAACGAGGCTGCCGCCAAGGAGCGTTACGAGCATCTGCTGAAGCTGGTGGAGATGTACAAGGACTAAGTTCCTGACATCCACTTTGCCTGAATGAAACTGCCCTCCCCCAGTTTTTTGGGGGAGGGTTTTTGAAAGGATGATTCTATGATCGGTACCGTTATCGATATTGACGGGGACTACGCCGTGGTCCAGTACGATTTGACAGGCACCCAATCCCATGTAGCCCTGGCCATTTTGGGGGATGCTCAAATCGGAGACAAGGTAAAATTTGAGAATTTCTCCTATGAACTGCTGTAAAAAACCTGATACCGTCTCTTGCGCAAACTCCTTTGCGTAGGGCCGGTATCAGGTTTTCTGCTTTATGGATGTAGGATTCTGGGTGTCATCTTACTGGTGGTCGTTCTGGTAGCTCATAAACAGGTCCCCTACCCTGCGCTCAAAGGCCTCCCAACGGGCTTTGGTCTCCTCCTCGGTTTTCTGCCGGAGAGCCTGACATTCCTGCTCTGTCTGGGCTTTTTCCGCCCTGGCCTGGGAAAGCAATGTTTCGGACTGGCGGCGGGCCTGCTCCAGGGTGTTCTGGGCCTGGGCGTTGGCATCGGCCAGAATTCCCTTTGCCATTTCTTCCGCGTCACCGCAATTGGCATACACCGATTGCAGATACTGGTCTGCCGCCTGCTGGGCCGCTTCAAACACCTGGTTCAGGGACATGGCCGCCTCGGCAATGGAACCGGCCTTTTGAAGCTTCAACTCCCGCTGGGAAAGCTGCTGGCGCAGTTCTTCATTTTCCGCAGCCAACTCTTCCTGCTGCTTTTTCAGCGCATAGATCACATCGATCAGCTCTCCACGACTCATATGCCGCAGTTCTTTTCCGGCCATACGGATTTTCCTCCTGAACGTGTCCTTTTTACCCGTAAATCATACCATTCTTCTGGATAAAATGCAATAGATTAAAGCGAAAAGCGGTATTATCAAACGTTTTACTTTTTAAGAAGCTTTTTCAAGTCCCGGCACAGAGCATCCACGTTCTCCTGGGTGGTGGCCCAGCTGGTGCAGAACCGCACCGCCCGGTGGGTCTCGTCTACCCGCTCCTGCTCACAGAACGCATAGGTCCTGGACAGGGTTTCCAGAACGGCATCCGGCAGAATGGGGAAAATCTGATTGGTAACGCCCGGAACCAGCAGCGGCACATTGCATTCCAGCAGACAAGCTCTGATTTGGTCTGCCAGGATGTCTGCCTGACGGGCGATTTGGAAATAAAGCCCGTTTTCTAAAAGAGTTTCAAACTGGATGCCCAGCAGCCGCCCTTTGGCCAGCATTCCGCCGTGCTGCTTGATGAGGTAACGGAAATCCTGCTTGATTTCCGGGTTGGAAATCACCACCGCTTCCCCAAACAATGCTCCCACCTTGGTGCCGCCGATGTAGAATACATCGCACAGCCTTGCCAGGTCCTCCATGGTCACGTCATTCTCTGTCGCTTCCATGCCATAGCCCAGTCTGGCACCATCCAGAAACAGGTACAGCCCCAACTCCCGGCAGGTATCAGAGAGTTCCTGAAGCTCCTGTTTTGAGTACAGCGTTCCTAATTCTGTTGGATTGGAAATATAGACCATTTGGGGCTGCACGGTATGTTCAAAGCTGCTGTCTGCCCGGTGGGCCAGCACCGCTTCCCGGACTTGGGCCGCCGCGATTTTCCCTTCTGTTCCAGGGAGCCACAGGACCTTATGGCCGGTGGCTTCCACCGCGCCGGTTTCATGGACGTTGATATGGGCCGATTCCGCACCGATGACCCCCTGGTGGGGCCGCAGGGCCGCATCGATCACCGTCAGGTTGGCCTGGGTCCCACCCACCAGGAAGTGAACCGCCAGGGTTTCGTCACCGCAAAGGCTTTGAATCATTTTTGCCGCTGCCGCACAGTGATCATCCATGCCGTAGCCGGGAGTCTGCTCCATATTGGTCCGGGTCAGGGCCTCCAGGATTCTTGGGTGGCAGCCCTCGCTATAGTCGTTGTTAAAGTAAATCAATTGTAGCACCTCATTTCTTCCATTATTTTAGTGCTTCGGTGCGCTCCTGTCAAGTGCCGGAACTCATAAGACCATCGCCTAACGAATATCATGGAGAAAGGGCTTTCGGGTCCTACAAACCCATGGAGGGGTGCGCTGTGAAGGAAGAAATGGAAAAACGGGCCAGTGAGCTGGCCCTTTACATGGTCGATACCGGTGCCACTGTTCGGGCGGCGGCCCAAAAATTCGGTATTTCCAAATCCACAGTCCACAAGGACCTGACCCAACGGCTACGACAGTACAACTATCCGCTTTACATCCAGGTACGGGTGGTACTGGACCGGAATAAAGAGCAGCGTCATATCCGGGGCGGGCTGGCTACCAGGCGAAAATACAAGGGTATCGAGCCATAACACACCAATTGGTCACAAATCGTCTACGTCCTGCACCGGCACCTCCCAAAGCTCCTCCGGGCGTCCTGTATAGCTGCCCTGGGGATCTGTTTGGATGGCCCCTGAATGAACTCCCTCTGGGGGTATTGTGGGTATTGCTTTCTTTTTGTCCTGTTTTTTCATGTGGATCCCTCCCTGAAATCAGAATTCCCGAAAGGGTACAAAAAATACACCGTTGCGCCGCTTTCCTAAATATGGTATGATAAAGAAAAGGAGGCAGGAGTATGCCCGAAATCACCCTGATCACCATTGGAAAACTAAAAGAAAAATTTTATATTTCCGCCGCCCAGGAGTACGCCAAACGCCTATCCGGCTATTGTAAATTTACACTTTTGGAACTGCCGGAATGTCGGCTTCCCGAAGACCCCAGTCCGGCAGAAATCGCCGCGGGACTGGAAAAGGAGGCGGAGGAGGTATTTTCTAAAATACCAAAAGGTGCCTGGTTCTGCGTTTTTACTCCTGAGGGAAAGGAACTCAGCAGCGAAGCCTTTGCCCAGAAGCTGGGCCAGGTGAAGCTTTCCGGGAAGAGCAGTCTTTGCTTTCTCATTGGCTCCTCCTTTGGCATGGCCCCACGGGTCAAGGAGCGGGCGGATTTTCGGCTGTCCATGGGTCCCATGACTTTTCCCCACCATCTGGCAAGGATCATGGTGCTGGAACAGCTGTACCGGGCAGAAGCCATTCAGGCCGGAAGCCGGTACCATAAATAAAAAGCCAAAAGCGGCGGCGAAACGTGGTTCGTTTCGCCGCCGCTGGGCTTATTTAATATTCTCCGGCGGCATACATCACTGCGGACAGGGCGCACAACGGTGCCGTTTCACAGCGCAGAATACGGCGGCCAAGGGTGCAGACCGTCAGACCCGCTTCCAACGCCTTTGCAACTTCCCGCTCTTCCAGGCCCCCCTCCGGGCCGGTCAAAAGGCTGACCGTGGACCAGGGTCCCTGTTCCAACGCCTGGTGGAGGGTCACGGTATCTTCGTGTTCATAGAATAGAATTGCTTTCTCGGCCTGGGCTGCCCGGGTCAGGGCCTCTCCGTAGGAACCCAAAACAAGCACCTCAGGAATCACGCCACGGCCGGACTGCTCCGCTGCGGAAGCGGCGATTTTTCTCCAACGCTCCAACTTCTTTTGAATGCTCTTTTCATCCGGCCTGGACACACACCGCTCCGAGGGAAAGGCAATGATCTCTGCCGCCCCCAGCTCAGTGGCTTTCTGAATCACGTGTTCCAGCTTATCCGCCTTGGGAAAGGCCATATACACGCTGACCTTGACAGAGGCCTCGCTCTCGCATTTCCGGCACTCCCCCAGGGCCAGGGTCAGTTTGTCCGGATATTCCAGGGTACACAGGCACTCCATGCCTTGACCGTCACAGAGCAGCACCTCCTCTCCTATTTTCAGGCGGAGAACTTTGGCATGTTTGGCATTCTCACCGGTCAGGGTATGAAACCGGCCTGTCAGTTCCTGGGGTGTTACAAAAAATCGAATCATCTTTCACCCTCGCTGTTCAGATATTTGATATACCGTTCTTCTACCGCCCCAAAAGCGGGCTGTTTTCTTCCGGTGGCCACAAATCCGTGGGCTTTATAAAATCCAATAGCCCGGGTGTTCTTTTCAAATACCCACAGCATGATTTGGGAATACCCTGCCTGTTGCACATCCTCCAGGATCCGCTCCATCATCAAGTGTCCATAGCCCCTGCCCCAGTTTTCTTTCAGGGAGTGAATACAGATCAGTTCTGCCGCACCCTGCATATCTTCGTCCCGGGCCGCATCCCACCAGGCAATGCAATGGGGTTTCCCGTCTATTTCCAGAATATAGCCGTTTCCCTTTCCCAGTTCCAATAGTTTTTGGTACATGGCGGTGGCTTTATTCAAATCTGTTGTACGAATCAGCACATCCTCAGGAATCAGGTCTTTGAAAGCCGCTTTCCAGCTTTCTGTCTGGACATAGGCCAAAGTTCTTTCATCGCCGGACGTCACTTTTCGAATGCTTTCCATGGGTTTTTCCTCTCTACTGTTTTGGCGTATTGATGAAAAAAAGGAGCCAAAACGGCTCCTTTTTGGTGCGAGAGAGGGGACTCGAACCCCCACGGCGTAACCACACGCACCTCAAACGTGCTTGTCTACCATTCCAACACTCTCGCAAGTGCCTGTGTATTATACCGTATATTCCTTAATTTGTCAATCCCTTTTCAGAAAATTGCTTGGTACTTTTTCCCCTGAATCAGGTATCCCCGGCCTGGGCTTGGCTGCCACTGGTAGCGACTTTTGTCTTCCTCCGGAAACAGATAGGCCATGATGGCCGCAATCACCCCTCCGTGGGTGATGAGTACCGTATCCTCTTTCTGTAATTCCGGCAGTGCCGCCAAAACCCGGGCGCACATCTGGTTTCCGCTCTCCCCCTGGGGTGGGATGTTTGCCATATTGTCCCCGGTGATCCAGTTTTGGTAGTCCGGGTCCTCTTTCAGGTCTTCATAGGTTCCCATTTCAAAAACGCCAAAATCCACTTCCCGAAATTCTGGCAAGGCCTCATGGGGAACGGGGCCAAAGAGAAGCTGTAGGGTTTCCTCTGTGCGCAGCATTCCGGAAGTCAGAAAACGGACTCCGGAAATGTCATAGTGGAGGTTTTGCAGCTCCTCGATGCCCTGGGGAGATAGGGGCAAGTCCGTGGAGCCGCAATAGCGGTGTTCCAGATTGGCCTGGGTCTTTCCGTGGCGAATCAAATAGAGTTTACTCATTTTAGCCGCTGCTCCAATCCGCAGAACATCCGGTGAATAGCGGATGCTTCCTTTGCAAGGTACTGGCATACCAGCCCCGTAGTATGCCGCCACAGGCGCATTTCCCCGTCAATGGGAACCACGCCGCAGAACATATCCATGCAGATCAGCACCTTGTCCGACAAATCCTGCTGCCGCAGCTTGTCCATGGGGTCTACCCCAGCACGGATGCAGGAAAGTACATATTCTTCCAGTTTGTCGATACATTTTTTTGAAAAATCGATTTCCGTTCCGGTGCAAGTAAAAATCTGCTCCTCCGGAATGCCCAGTATTTCCCGGGCAAAGGCCCGCTTGCCCTGATAGGCTCCACCGATGATCAGCTCCATAGCTGCCTCCTTATATAATGGCCAAGGCCCCAAGGGCCGCCAACTCTCCAATGGTCAGGCAATAGCCTGAAATATCTCCGTTCATTCCCTTTAAGGACCGATAGCTTCGCAGCAATGCCAAGCCATAGCCCGCCAACTCCACCAAAAGGATCAGTCCGCACCGGAACCGCAGCAAAAAGCCAAAGGCCAGTGCCGCCGCCAGGAACAAAAGCGGGATCCAAATATCCGCCGGGCGAACTTTTTTTCGGGCGTACTGGCTGGTGGTCATTTTGGGTAGACAATTGACCGCCAAAGCACTGCAGCAGCGGCTGACCACGGGAATCACGATCAGCATCCGAAAATCCGTTTTGAGGTTAAAGGAAACACAAAACGCGAACTGGGCCAGAATCAGCAGCACACAGCCAATCACCGCAAAGGAGCCAACGTGGGAATCCTTGAGGATTTCCCGGCGGCGTTCCAAATCCCGATAGGACTTGACCGCATCAGTCACGTCCATAAAGCCATCCAGATGCAGAAATCCCGTCAGAAAATAAGGGACACCGCACAGGACCAAGGCTGTAACGGCCTGGGTAAAGCCAAAGTACCGACATGCCAGCCCTAGCCCCCACCAGACCAGGCCGATTTCCAGCCCTACCAGAGGAAGACACCAAAGGAGTTTGTCCCTGGCATCATCATCCCAAACCTTACATGGACAGGGAATGGCGCAGAACATGGACTGGCACATGAAAAAGGCATGAACAAAAAGCTTCATTGGGGCAACGCTCCTTTGTGAAAAATCAGGTTTCCGGCGGATACCTCAATCACTGTGTCCGCCAGCTTTGCCAACGCCCGGTCCAACTGGGCAAGACCTCTGCGGAAGCACTCTGTTTCCGCATCATACTTGGCGGCATCGGAATAAATATAGTCACTGACCAGGACAATGTTTGCAACGCCCCGGCACAGTTCCTCCAAACCTCTTTGGCACCGTTCCGGGGCCGTAGGGTCCAGTTTCCAGGTAGAGGGGTCCGGGTACAGTTCATTCAGCAGCAGGGCGGTCACGCTGTCCAAAAGGAAGCTGCCGCTGGGGTCTGCCCGGTTCAGGCACCGGGCAATGTCTCTGCCCTGTTCCAGGGTCTCAAAACCCAGGCCGTCCCGGTCTGCAATGTGGTGGCGTATCCGCTGCCGGTCCTCCTCATCACAGGGAATCATGGTGGCGATATAATACCTTTTGCCACCCTGGGCCAGGCGGACCGCCAAATCCTGGGCAAAGGAGGATTTGCCGTTTTTTGCACCACCGGAAATAAAGACGATCATCTGGGTGCCTCCACCGTAAACTTGTCCCCCTCCCGGATCTCCTCCAAGTAACCGTCATCAATGCCCGCCTGATCAAAGGTGGCCATATCGTTGAGGATGGCACAGGCGGCACTGAGAACCTGGAATGCCAAGGGACAGCCGCTGCCCTCCCCCAGCCGCATATTCAGCAGGAATATGGGCTGTAGGCCCAATTCTTCCATGGCAAGCTTGTAGCCGATTTCATAGGAAGCATGGCTGGGTACCAGATAATCCCTTACAGTGGGACACAGCCGCACAGCGCACAGGGCCGCCACCACAGAAATAAAGCCGTCAATGACCATGGGGCGATGGCTGGCTGCGCCTCCTAAGAACGCACCGCACATGGCGGCCAGATCAAAACCGCCTACCTTGCTGAGTACATCCACCGGGTCCTTGGGATCCGGCTGATTCAAGACAATGGCCTGGGTGATCACCTGCTTTTTCTTGAGAAAAGCCCCATCGGTAATGCCGCCGCCCCGGCCTGTGACGGTTTCCACATCTGCCCCCAGCAGCACCGACAGCACCGCAGAAGAGGTGGTAGTGTTGCCAATACCCATTTCTCCAACGCCCATGGCGTTGGCCTCTGTCTGCATGGCCAGCTCCGCGCCAATAAGAATGGCTTTTTCCGCCTGTTCCCTGGTCATGGCAGGTCCCTTGGCAATATTCTGGGTGCCGAAAGCGATTTTTCGGTTCAACACCTTCTGCTCGGTGATCACAGCGTTGACACCTACATCACAGACGGTAATGCCGGAGCCAAAATGCTTTGCCAGCACCGAAGCACCGGTTTTGGCCCGGGTGAGATTGATGGTCTGCATCAGGGTCACAGACTGTGGCGCGCTGGAAACCCCTTCCTCCACCACGCCGTTATCCGCCGCAAAAACCAGCAGATGGGTTTTGTCCATGGTGTTATGAATGGTTCCTGTAATGCCCGCCAGCTGAATGGACAGTTCCTCCAACCGGCCCAGGCTTTCCGGGGGCTTGGCCAAGGCGTCCTGACGGATTTTAGCGGACTCCATGGCAGATTTTGAAAGCGGTTCGATGGACTCCAGCAGTGATTCTAAGGTCATAGTAATTCCTCCAATTGCTTCTGCGCCGCAAGATAGCGAACTGCCCTTTCCCCGTCCGTTACCTCCAGAGTAAAGGTCGCTTCCGGGCAGAGCTGCTGGGCGCAGGTCAAAAATTCATTCATAGGGATGCTGCCCTCTCCCAGAGGGCTATGGGTATCAAAGGAGCGGTCATTATTGTGGATATGGAAATGTCCAATCCAGGGTGCTAACTTTTGAAGCCAGGTTTCCGCAGGGATTTGGGAGTACACATTGCAGTGGCCCACATCCAGGCACAGCCTGAATCTGGGGTCATCAACACCGGAAACCAGGTCTTCCATCCACTGGGGGTCCGATTCCAGCACATTTTCCACGCAAATTTCCAGTCCGGGAAGAAGCTGCAGCAGCTCTTTCCAGAAAGAAACGGACTGCCGGATATACCAGCAGGGAAAATACACATTGGGAAGATAGCCCCCGTGGAAGATGATTTTCCGCGCCCCATAATGCTGAGCCAGTTTCCCGGCCTGGAGGAAGCGTTGCTTTGCCAGCTCCCGGGCCATGGGGTCAATGGCGCAGGGAAAAAGCTCGTTGAAAGGGCCATGGAACAGTCGGTTGGAAATCCCCCGCACCTGCTGTTCCACCCCAGGACGGATGTCCTTAAAAAGCGTATCCATATTCATGGCGGTACAGAAGTCCGCAATTTCCAGGCCCAAGCCGTATTCTCGGGCGGTTTCTCCGGCGTTTTTGTCAATGGTCGAAAGAAACAGCTGTTCATTCTTCATGGTGCTTCCCCCTCCCCGGCAGACATCATGCCGTATTTCACTTGCAGACGGTTGAGCTTATAAAGAAGCGGTTTTGTCAGCAGCACCAGCGTCACGCCGCAGCCCAGACCGTGGATCAGGTTTACAGGCAGTCCCCGGCCAAAAATTACCAGCGCACCGGCCCAGGTAAGTTTGCTGAGTACCGTAAAAACGGTGCAGCAGTCAAGCAACGGGCCAATCAAAAGGACAATGGAAAAAAATCCAAAGGGTCCAAGCAGCCAGGGCTTACAAAGTCTTGGCCGATTATGAAAACACAGTCCTGCCCAGAAACCCGCAAAGCCGTAGGCAAACATCTGCCAAGGGGTCCAAGGGCCTTGACTAAAGAAAAAGTTACTGGCAAAGGCGGCAATGGCACCGGTGAGGAATCCCGCCTGGGGGCCAAAGGCAATTCCGGTGATCATAATGATGCCGGTAATGGCCTTAAAATAGGGTACCGCCACCAGGGCCACCCGGGAAACCGTGGCTAAAGTCGCCATAACCGCCAGGGTCACCAGTTCCCGTGGCTGGGGCTTCCGGGCCTCAAAGCCGGCAAAAAATGGCAGCATGATCTCCAAAATCACCAGCGTGCTGGTAAAGTAATACCACCGGCCCTTTAGATGACTGCCCAGGTACAGCGTGGCAGGAATCAGGACAAAAATGGTCAGGGCAGAAAACCAGGCGGATTTTTTCATAGCCCTGCCTCCTGATTTTGCCGGATCAGGGACACCACATTTTCCGCCGTCACCGCGTTTTCAAACACACAGCGGCTCATGCGATTGGAAGAAGTGGTATAAAAACTGTTGGAGCCGAAAAATGCCTGGGGTGCGCCGGAGGCGATGATCTGGCCGCCAAAGAACATAGCGGCAATATCCGCGTTCTCCGCACAGAACTCTATGTCGTGGGACACCATGACAATGGCCATGCCCGCTGCCGTCAGCCGTTTCAGCGTTTTGGCAAACCTTGCTTTAAACCCGCAGTCCAGGCCCTTGGTCGGCTCGTCCAGCAGCAGAAGCCTTGGCTTTGTCAACAAAACCTTTGCCAGGGCCACCCGCTGCCGCTCACCGCCGGAGAGATCATAGGGATGGGCATCCAGCAAGTGCCGGACCTCGCACAAATCAGCAACCCTACTCTGGGCTTCCACATCCGCGTCCATTTCCCGCAGCTCTTCCCGGACCGTTTGCTTGACAAACAGGTTGGTCGGGTCCTGGGGAAGCATGGAAAGGCAATTCTGAAACAAGGCTCCCTTGGGGTATTTCCGGCTCTCTTTCCCAAACACCCGGACACTGCCCCGATAGGGCCGGTTGGCCCCGCAGACGGTGCGCAAGGTGGTGGATTTTCCAGTCCCGTTGCCGCCGACAATGGCATAAAGGGACCCTTGCGGCACACAGAAAGTCAGGCCCTTTAGGACATCCGTGGATTGCCGTTCATACCGGAACCACACATCTTCCACCTGCAGAGCCGGTTCTCCCTGGGAGATGAAGGCTTTTGGGGGGAGACTGCCTACCGTTGGGGACGCATCTGCGTACAGTCCGGTCAGCCAGTTGCGGCCCTCCCGGACCGTCAGAGGGGCTTGACCGGTTTCACCGCAACGGTAGTAAATGCGCATGGGTGCCGGGAGCATTTGAATCAGAGGGCTGTCGGCATCAAAAAGGGTCTGGCCGATTTTTCTGGGGTCCCCATTAGCAGTGAGCCTCCCCTGCTCCATTACCAGCACCCGGTCTGCCACCGGGAAAATATCTTCTGCCCGGTGTTCGGTAATCAGCACCGTGGTACCCAACTCCCGGTTGATTTTCTTTAAGGTATTCAGAAAATCCGAGGCGGCAATAGGGTCCAGCTGGCCGGTAGGCTCGTCCAGAATCAAAATTTCCGGCTGCATGGCCATAATGGATGCCAGATTCAGCAGTTGTTTCTGACCGCCGGAAAGCTGGGACACATCCCGGTGATACCAGCTCTGTATTCCAAAAAAACTGGCCATTTCCGCCACCCGCAGACCAATTGTCCCTGAGTCCACCCCTAGGTTTTCAAGGCCAAAGGCCAGTTCATGCCAAACCTTGTCCGTTACGATTTGTTCATCCGGATTCTGCATCACATAGCCAATGGAGGCTGCCTGGGTGCGGCTGTCCACCTGCGCCATGGGCATACCGTTAAAGAAAATCTCCCCCGTTCGCTCTCCGGTGGGAGCTAAGACAGATTTGAGATGCCGCAAAAGGGTGGTCTTTCCGCATCCGCTGTTGCCGCACAGCAGCACATACTCCCCTTTTTCAATGGAAAAGGACAAACCATCCAGGCATTTTTTCTTTGCCCCCGGATAGGCAAAGCTCAGGTTTCGAATTTCAATCTGGTCCATGCAATGGCCTCCCGCAGATAAAGAATGGATGGGATCAGCAACAGCAGACAGTATGCGGGAAATCCCAGCGTCAGAGCGTTGCAATAAAAATAAGGGGTGTAGCCCGCCTCTGTGCCTCCAAAGACCAGTACGGAAAGTGACAGGATTACAATGGCCATCAGCAACAGTACATCCCGACGTGTCAGCTTATAAATATGGAAATTGGTACGTTTCCCGCAGCCGTAGCCCCTGGCTCGCATAGAGTCAGCCGTAATGATGCTGCCCTCCAAGGCCCAGTCTGTCAACGCCGATAGCACACCAACACTGCTTTTGACGGTTTCCTTTCCGGCGGCGGCATTGTCAACGCCCTTGCCGATGGCACTTCTGGCCGTTAAAATCTGCCGGGATTTTCTGGTAAAGGCCGGGATCAGCCGCAGCACCATCACCAGAAGCAGTGACAAAGATGGAATGAGATTTCCAAAAAGGGCTGTAAACTTGTCGCTGGTCAAAACCTGACTATAGCAGCCAAACCAAATCATGGTTACAGAGAAAATCAGGCCCAACGCCCCGCCGTAGGCCATGGCCTCCAAGGTGTAGGGGTGGCCCCAAAGAGAAAACAAAATATGCGCCCCCTGATCATTGATCAAGGGGTTTAAAAGCGCAATCAGCACCAGCATTCCTGCCATAGCCCGCAGAAACCCCAGTCCACTTTTTCCATGGAGCAAAAGATAGTAAATGCCGGACCCCACCAGTGCCGCCAGGGCATAGGCCGGGTGCTGGATCACCACGCCGAACCCAATGACTGCCACAAAAAAAGTGAAATTCACCGCCGGGTGACATCGGGAAAAAGGGTCAAAATTCATTTGCTCACATCCGTCTTTTTAAAGCTTTGTATCATTATACCAATCTTCCAATTAAAATGCAATACCGCTTGAATTTCAAAAACGCATTGCGCTATTTCCCTTTCCGTGGTATAATAGCCCCGTCTTGAGAGCGTTCTCTAAAGATAAATTCTAAAAGGAGACAATAACTATGAAAAAACGCATTTCTGTAGTGCTGTGCCTGATGATGGTTCTGGCTCTGTGTTTTGGCATGGCTGCCTGCGGCAAGAAAGCCCCTGACGCGGCCCCCGCCGCCAGATGGGTCGAGGGCCAGGTCTACGGCACCGGCAAGACTTCCTTTACCGTTTCCGAAACCGACCTGGATAAGAACACCGTGACCATCACCGTGAAAACCGACAAGGATACCGTTGGTGCCGCCCTGGTGGAGCTGAACCTGGTTTCCGGCTCTGACAGTGAGTATGGTCTGATGGTGGACACCGTTAACGGCATCACTCTGGACTACAACAAGGACGGCAAATACTGGGCGTTCTACATCAACAACGAATACGCCATGACCGGCGTGGATTCTACCCCCGTAGAAGAGGGTACGGCCTACGCTTTTGTAGCGGAATAAAGTCGAGAAAAATTCATACACAAAACAGCAGCGTGATTTTGGTCACGCTGCTGTTTTATAATGTTTTTCGATTTTCCATGTGATGAAAAGGGCCGTCAGAAGATAGAGTGCCACGATCAGGCAGTCCCGAACAAGGGTATAGTACGGCCTAGGGTAGAGCATCAGAAGCGTTTTTACCAGCAGCCGGATGGGAAAATAGGTTCCCAGCCATACAGAAATCTTGTAGAACTGCTTGCGGAAACGGGCCGTTTGCGTACCGGCCCCGTGGCCCTTTTTTGCGCAAGCATATTCAAACCCTCCAATCGCTGCCACAAAGGGAATAAAGCTCAACACGCCAAAAATAACATTATATAGGTATACGAAAGCTGTAAATTGAAAGATCAACGCCATCACTTCCAGGGTGATCAAAAAAATCATAGTCTGGCGGAGGCTGTCTGTTTGGATTTTCTGCACCTGAGGCAGATCCTTGTCACTTTGGTAGGTCATGGAGCAGGTAATCCGTTGTAACACCGAACAGTTTGCTAAGGCCCAGAACATTGGTCACGTCCGGCATGGCCGTACCCATTTCCCACCGAGAGATGGCCTGTCGGGATACATTCAGTTTATCCGCCAATTCTTCCTGGGACATACCGCTTCCCTTTCTTAATGTCAGAATTTTTTCTGATAGTGTCATCATGCGTTCCTCCTGTAATCGGATGCCTTTAATATAGCAAAAACCGCTGCCATCTGCCACCACGTTCCCTTTACATTTCCGCAACCAAATGTTACACCCTGTATTTTCACCTACAGGCAGCGGAATACCCCTCTGCATTTTATCTTTTTATACCATAAACCCTTTCAAAAATCCACCGCCACTTTCAAAAGGGAAGGGTTTTCCCCAACGGAACGCCACGCAACATTGACAAAAAGGAGAAAATGTTTTATAGTAAACACAGCGAAAATACAAAACGTACACTTCATAAAGGACAGGTGAACATCATGTATTTGGATGATTACAAGCGTTGGGCTGCCACCGATTTGGAGGATGCCAAGCTTACCCAGGAACTGCGGGATATCGAGGGGAACGAGGAGCAAATCAAAGATCGGTTTGCGGTCTCCCTGAAATTCGGTACTGCCGGACTCCGGGGCGTTCTGGGTGCGGGCACCAACCGGATGAATATCTATGTGGTCCGTCAGGCCACCCAGGGCCTGGCCAATTGGGTCAAGACCCAAGGCGGCAATCAGCTGGTTGCCGTTTCCTATGACAGCCGTATCAATTCCGATGTCTTTGCGAAAACCGCCGCCTGTGTGTTGGCGGCCAACGGTATCCGGGTTCGGATTTATGATGCGCTGATGCCCGTTCCCGCTCTGAGCTTTGCCACCCGCTACTATGGGGCAAATGCCGGTATTATGATCACCGCTTCTCACAACCCCGCCAAGTACAATGGCTACAAGGCCTACGGCCCGGACGGCTGCCAGATGACCGACGATGCCGCCGCCATTGTATATGCCGAAATTCAGAAAACCGATGTGCTGGAAGGGGCAAAACTGGTTTCCTTTGAGGAGGGGCTGTCCTCCGGCATGATTCAGTACGTAGGTGAGGACTGCAAGGAAGCCCTGTATGATGCCATCAAGGCCCGGTCCGTCCGGCCCGGCCTGTGCAAGACCGCCAGGCTCAAGCTGGTCTACTCCCCCCTGAACGGCTCCGGTCTGGTGCCCGTTACCCGGGTGCTCCACGACATTGGCATTGACGACATTACCATTGTCCCCGAGCAGAAAGACCCCGACGGCAACTTCCCCACCTGCCCCTACCCCAACCCGGAGATTTTTGAAGCCCTGCGGCTGGGTCTGGAACTGGCGGAGAAAAACGGTGCCGACCTGATGCTGGCAACGGACCCTGATGCGGACCGGGTAGGCATCGCCATTCGCTGCCCCGACGGAACCTACGAGCTCGTTTCCGGCAATGAGGTAGGCGTTCTGCTGCTGGACTACATCTGCCAGGGCCGCATGGAAACCGGCACCATGCCCAAGAATCCCGTGGCGGTCAAGTCCATCGTCTCCACCCCTCTGGCCGATGCGGTGGCCGCCAGTTATGGCGTAGAAATGCGCAATGTACTGACGGGCTTTAAGTGGATCGGTGACCAAATTGCCAGACTGGAAGCTGCCGGGGAAGTGGAGCGGTTTATCTTCGGTTTTGAGGAGAGCTACGGCTATCTGGCAGGCTCTTACGTCCGGGACAAGGATGCCATTATCGGCTCCATGCTGATTTGCGAAATGGCCGCCTATTACCGCTCCATTGGATACTCCATCAAGGAGCGGCTGGAAAGCATTTACTTAAAGTTTGGCCGGTATCTCAACAAGGTGGATTCCTTTGAGTTCCCAGGCCTGTCCGGCATGGACAAAATGGCCGGTATTATGGACGGTCTGCGGAAGAACCCGCCCAAGGAAATCGCCGGTTACGCCGTTACCAAGGTCGCAGACTACACCGATACGGAAAAGACCGGCCTGCCCGCCGCCAACGTGCTCATTTACACCCTCTCCGGCGGTGCAACGGTGGTGGTTCGTCCCTCCGGCACGGAGCCCAAGATCAAGACCTACTTTACGACTCTGGGCAAAGACCTGGCAGAAGCCCAGGCTCAGAAGGACAAGCTGGCAGAAGCTTTGAAGCCGCTGCTGGCATAAGGATTTCAGAGATTTAAAGAAATGCGAATCGGCACCAAAACCGATTCGCATTTCTTTTTATATCAGGGTTTTACAACCTTGTCCATCAGGTAGTTCAGGGCCTCCTGAAGCTGGGGGTCCTTTTCCGTTTCCAAAAGGCCGCCAAGAAGCTGGGCTTGTTCTGTATCGTTCATCTTCACTTCTACGTCTGGGGTCAGACCCACACCCTCCAGGTTTTCGCCCTTGGATGTATAGTATCTGCCAATGGACAGGCCCACGGCAGAGCCATCCTGAAACTGGAAGAGGTTCTGATAGAAACCCTTGCCACAGGTCTGTTCACCGAAGATTTTCGCCACACCGTATTCCCGCAGGTCCGCGGCAAAAAGCTCCGCGGCGGAATAGGAATCCGCATTGACCAATACAGCCATGGGTACTTTCACGCAGGTTTCGTCAGAGGTCTTGGTCTCCTCTTTTTCATCAGTCCCCACCATGCGGATAAGGTTTCCCTCTGGGAGCAGGTAGTCAAGGACCCTGCACAGCTCATCGACATAGCCGCCGGGATTGTTCCGAACGTCAAAGAGCAGCATATCCGCCCCCTGGTCCAGAACCTTTTGAATGGCGGAAATGGTCTCATCGGCGCAGCGTTCATCAAAGTTGGTAATGGTCACCAGGCCCACATGCTCGTTCAGCATACTGCCCCTGGCAACGGCGGTTTCCACCCGCTTCCGGGTCAGATACAGGCTGATGCCCTCCCCTTCCCGCAGGACCGTAACGGTCACAGAAGTGTTTTCTTCCCCCTTGATGCGCTTGGATAGTTCCGAGACCGTCAGCCCCTCTACGCTCTGATCTTCCACCTGGATGATGATGTCACCAACCTCCATACCGCCCTGGTCCGCAGGTCCGCCTGGCTCCACCTTCGCAACCAAGAAACCGGTACCGTCCTCCAAAGCCGTTACGGAAACACCAATACCCACATAGGCATTGTTGGCGTTGTCCTGAAAAGCGTCAAAATCCGCCGCCGGAATATAGTAGCTCCACCGATCATCCAGCGCATCAATCATGGCGTAGGCAGCCGCGTCTTCCATAGCCGTCTGGTCTGCTTCTCCGGCAAAGCGGAGGAAAATCAGGTTTTCCAGTTCATCCAGCTTGGAATAGCCGGTACCGTAGTATACGATGCCCAGCGTAGCCCCACAGGCCAGGGCGGCCACCAGAATATAAGAAAGAACAAGCAATACTTTCTTTTTCATTGTCTTTAAATCCTCTCTCCTATTTTATAGTATTCTTCCCACATTTCTCTGGGAAATGTGGGAAGAAAATTTACAGAGACACGTAGGCGCAGGGGTTGACGTAGGCACCGTTGTAGGCAATGCCGAAGTGCAGATGGTAGCCTGTGGCAATGCCGGTACGGCCTACGTAGCCGATCAGCTGACCGGCAGACACTGCCTGACCGGAGGACACGACATAGTTATTCATGTGCATATAAATAGAGCTGAATCCATCGCCGTGGTTGATGGTCACATAGTATCCTGCGCTATTGGAATAGGTAGTGGTGGTGACAACACCGCCGCGGGAAGCGTAAATAGGGGTATTGGCAGGAGCTGCCAGGTCCACGCCCTGGTGATAGCTGGAAGCACCGGAGGTGGGAGAGGTCCGGAAGCCAAAGGGGCTGGACATATAGGTATAGCTACAGGGCCGCAGCCAGTTGCCGCCGGAGCTGGGGGTACTGGTACCGGAACCGGAGGGGGCGGCACTGGTGGCCGGAGCCACTGTGGTATAAGTAGCCATATAGGCCAGCCACTCCTGGTGCTTGGCACTATTGTATTCCTTTTCCATCTGGGCGATCTGCTTGAGCAGATTTTCGTCCTCTGCTTCCAGGTCCGTCTTCATGCCTTCCAGCTCTACGCCTTTGGCAATCAGTTCCGCGATCACTTCATCGGCCTCGGAACGCTTGTCGTCCAGTTCAGCCTGGGTGGCGTTCAGTTCCTCTTTTGTGGTCTCCAAATCCGCCTTTTCCGTTTCCAGTTCCGACTGCGCCTTGGCAACGGCCTGGGTGGCCTCGTCCAGTTCTTTCAGACGGCGGTTATCGGAAGCAGCGATTTCCTCAATCATGCTCATACGGTCCAACAGGTCCGAGAAGCTGTTGGCTTTAAACAGGACCTCCCAGTAGCTAAGAGTCCCCTCTTCCTCCATGGTACGGACACGGACACGGTACTCCGCGTTCAGCTGATCGTAATGATCCTGGGCGTTGTCCAGTTCATCCTGCTTGTCCGCAATCAAAACGCCAAAGGCAGAAATCTGCTCATTGATATTGTCCAGCTGGGCATGGAGCAAACCGATTTCCTGGTCAATGATGTTTTTGCGGGATACAATGTCCGCAATGTCATCTTTATTGGCCTGATACTGCTTTTTCAGGTCTTCAATTTGGGATTTCAGTTCCGATTTCTGGTCTCTCAGCTGATTGATCTGCTTTCTGATCTCGCTGGAGGAAGCCGCGTAAGCCCGGGTGGGCAGCAGGCTCAACACCAGGGTCAGCACCATGATGGCGGCCATGACCCCTGCGAGAAGGGAAACCACTTTTTTGCGATTTTTCATAGAGTCTCCTTTCGAATTATCCGATGTAGGCCATTGGATTCACATAGGTACCGGCGTAGGAAACGCCAAAATGCAGATGAGGTCCTGTAGAAAGACCTGTGCTGCCCACATAGCCAATCAATTGTCCCGCTGTGACTTTCTGGCCTTTGCTGACAACATAATTGGTCATGTGCATATAAATGGTACCAAAACCATCTCTGTGGTTGATGCTGACGTAATAGCCTGCACCGCCCGCCTGATAAGAGGCGGTGGTAACTGTCCCCGCCCGGGTCGCGTAAATGGGTGTTCCCTGAGGACAGGCCATATCAATGCCATTGTGCTTGAGCTGATACTTATAAATGGGATGCACACGCATACCGAAGGGGCTGGTAATGGTGTAGCCGGAAACCGGGGTGATCCAAGTGGCGTTCGAGGGGGGATTCTGGCCCTGCAAGGCGAGCTTCGCCAGGCGTTCCTCATACTCCGCATTGGAAAGCTCTTTCTGCTTCTGGGCAATCTCTTTCATAAGAGCATCCTGCTTGGCCTCGGAATCATCCAGCAGCAGCTCAAATTCCTCCCGTTGGCTGGCCAGGGTTCTGAGCAATTCGTCAGACTCCGTGCGCTTTTCCGCCAGAAGATTTTCACTCTCCGTCAGCTGGGCCTGGGCATCGCCCAATTCCCGCAGTTCCTGCTGCATTTGGGCCTGGGTAGAGCTGACCTCCGTGGCCACCTGCTGGATCTCGTCTATACGGCGTTGGTCCGCGGCGGCGATTTCCTCAATAAGGGTCAGCCGGTCCAGGAAGTTCGTAAAGCTGCTGGCCTGGAACAAAACCTGCCAATAGCTGACGTTTCCCGCCTCCTCCATGGCCCGGATGCGAAGCTTGTGCTTTTCGTTCAACTCGTCCAGTCGGGCATTGGAATCATCCAGCTGGTCCTGGGCATCCGCAATCAGCTGGCCATAGGCAATCACCTGATCATTGATGTTGAGGATCTGCTCATGGAGCAAGGCAATTTCCTGGTCCACAGCGTTTTTCTGATTCACCAGGTCCTGAATTTGATTAGAGGTGGTTGTATACTGCTGTCGGATGGCATCAATTTCCGATTGGATGGATGCGTTTTTTTCTTTTAATCCTCCCAGCTCGTCTTTGAGCTTGTCAGTTTTCTGGGAGGCCGAGGCGGGAAACGGAACCGTTGTCAGTGCCAAGGCACAGGCAAGGGCCGCTGCCAGCAGATGTTTTCGGGTTGCGGAATGTCTCATATCTATCTATCCCGCAGAGGTTACACATCCATGAATTTCCGGATGGAGGTCCAGCTGCCGACCACACCGACAAACAGGCCGGCTGCCGCAAAGACGATGATCATGGGCAGCAGCAAACTTTCAAAGGGTACAAAGGTAAAGAGCTTCAAGGCATCAACCTTGGAAACTTTCTCAACCAGGGCATCATACCCCACCCATTCCAGGCCGAACGCCAGCACCGCACCGATCATACCCAGGGAGAAACCCTCTACCATAAAGGGAAGCCGGATAAAGCCATTGGTGGCACCGACCATCTTCATAATGGCGATTTCATCACGCCGGTCATACATGGCAAGCTTGACCGTATTGGAAATGATCAGCAGCGAAATAACCAGCAGCACCGCAATCAACGCCACGGAGGCAATGTGCAGCACCTGCTGAATGGTGGTAAAGCCCTGAGCCAAGGCATAGGCGGCTTTTGTATCCGCCACGCCGGGAATTTGCCGCAGCTGCTCATCGGTCTGCTGCATGATGGTGTTGTCTTCCAGGGTGACCACATACCGGTGCCGCAGGTCCGTGGCCTGAACGCCGGTAAAAACAGAGTCGTCATTGTGGTCGGCAACGAATTCTTTCAGGGCATCCTCCCGGGAGACAAAGGTCGACTGTAAAATATTGGGCAGGGCATTGATTTTCGTTCCAATGCTCCGGGCCTCCGCGTCTGAAAGGTCACTGTCTACATAGACCAGAATCTCACTGGTCTGATTCAATTCCTGAACCATAACATCCAGGTTGTATGCCAAAATGGAAAAGCTGCCCACAATAATCAGGCAGGCCACCGTTACACACACGGCGGCGAAGGACATGAATCCGTGGAGGAAAATGCCACGGAAGCCCTCTTTCATAAGATATCCGATGTTACTGAACTTCATATCCGCTTACCTCTCTCTGCCGTCACTGACCACATAGCCATCATCAATGGCAATCACACGCTTGGCGAACAACTCCACCAGGTTTTTTTCATGGGTAACGACCAGCACTGTGGTGCCAAGGTTGTTGATTTCCTGCAGCAGGGCCATGATTTCAAAGGATCTGGCAGGGTCCAGGTTACCGGTAGGCTCGTCGGCAATGATGGTAGAGGGGTTATTGACCAAGGCTCTGGCAATGGCCAGACGCTGCTGCTCACCGCCGGACATTTCGCCGGGATGGCGGTTGGCCTTGTTTTCCAGGCCTACCAGCTCCAGCACATAGGGAACCCGGTCCCGAATTTCCCGTTCTCTGGCACCGATGACACGCATGGCGAAAGCCACGTTGTCATACACGGTCATGTTGGGAATCAGACGGAAGTCCTGGAACACGACGCCAACGGTACGGCGCAGCAGGGGGATTTCCCGCTTGCGGATCCGCTCCAAGGTAAAGCCATTGACCTTTACGGTGCCAGAGGTAGGCCGCAGCTCTCCGGTGATCAATTTAATGATGGTGGACTTGCCAGAACCGGAAGGTCCCACCAGGAAGCAGAACTCCCCGTCATCGATCTGCATGGTAACGCCATTCAGGGCCTTATTGCCCTGTTCGTAGCTTTTTACGACATCTGTAAATTCAATCATTTGCATCTATCTCCAGTCGAAATACCCGCTTTGCCTCTGGCATTCCCATTGAAAAAGCCAGGGGCATTGCACGCAATGTACGGGAATTGTACCACAAATCGGCCTAAAAGTCAATGAGGAGCCATAAAACATGGGCGTATTTCATATTTTTTAACAAAAACTTTTTATTTGTGACATTGATTTTCCCCATTCGGCAGGGATTTTCTTCCACATCTGGTAGACATAAAACACAGATGCCGCAAAACGCCGTGTTCATTCTCGGAAAGCAGAAACCACGGGGACAGCTTGCAGCCGCCCCCGTGGAAGATGATTGATTCTGTTTTGATGTTTCAGCGGGTCTCCCGGGAGGACAGGTATTTTCTGACCATCAGTGCCACCTTAAATACGATGGCGTGGTCAAACTGCCGCAAATCCAGGCCGGTGAGCTTTTTGATTTTTTCCAGCCGATATACCAGGGTATTCCGGTGTACAAAAAGCTTCCGGGAGGTCTCAGAAACGTTCAGGTTGTTCTCAAAGAACTTATTAATGGTAAAGAGGGTCTCCTGGTCCAGGCAGTCAATGGAGCTTTTCTTGAAAATTTCACTCAGGAAAATCTCGCACAGCGTCGTGGGCAGCTGATAAATCAGACGGCCAATGCCCAGGTTCTCATAGCGCATGATGCTCTTTTCCGTATCAAAAACCTTGCCCACTTCAATGGCGGTCTGGGCCTCTTTATAGGAATCCGCCAGCTCCCGCAGATGTTCGGATACCGTGCCGATACCAATGGAGGTCTTGATGCGCAGCTCGTTTTTCAGAGTGTTTTCGATGTTCACAGCGATTTTTTCCAGTTCCTCGCTGGGGGTATTGGCCGTGATTTGCTTGATCACCGCCACATCGCTCTCGTTGACGCTGAGAACAAAGTCCTGCATTTTATCCGGGAACATGCCGGACAGTACATCCACCGTGGCCACATCACTGCGGCCCACCTGACGGATGAGGAACACGGCTCTGGGGGCATCTGTGGCGAAGTGCAGTTCCTTGGCCCGGATATAAATATCACCGGGCAGAATATTGTCCATGATGATATTTTTTACGAAAGTACCCCGGTCATGCTTTTCCTCGTAGAAAATCTTGGCATCATTCAGGGCAATATAGGCCATGGAGCAGAAAGACTTTGCCGTCTCGTCATCGCCGGAGCAGAAAACGGCATATTCGTACAAATTGGAGCTGCCGACAATGGCCTTAAAGCATTTTTGGGCGAAAACCGTAATTCCGTCCACACCGCCGCCAATACGCAGGGCGGCATCGGGCCAACGCTCTCCCAGCAAAGAGACGTCAGTACAGGACACAACGCAACCCTCTGTATCGATTACACCGAAAGTTCTGTCGGAAATGTCCTTTAATTGAACGATCACGCTTTGAAATACACTGTTGGACATATGGGTGCCCCTCCTTAGAATGTTGCATAAATACGCATTCCACAAAATTGCACTGTTATTATACACAAGTTTTGCGCAGTTTGCAAGTACCTTTTGACATTTTATTGCAAATTAACCCGTGATTTTTAGGTATTCTTGCCAGTTGGTTGACAACTATTCCAAATGATGGTCAAAAAGTTCTGTCATTTTGCTGATTTCTTCTGTCTACATTCCACACAATGCTTCCAATTCCCGGATTTCTTCTTCCTTGAGCAGCCGCACCTGGCCTCTGGGAAGATCTTCTAATTCCAGATTCCCCTCTTTTCTCCGTTCCAGATAGGTAACGGTCATGTTCCGGGCGGCCATCATCCGCCGGACCTGATGATATTTCCCCTCACAAACGGTGATCTGGCTCTCCCCCGGTCCCAAAGGCATCAGAGCCGCCGGGAGGCAGACGGTTCCGTCCCGCAGGGTGATGCCCTGGGAAAAGGCCGTGACGTCCTCCTGCCCCGCCGTACCCTCGTGTCGGGCAAAGTACACCTTGGGTACTTCCTTTTTGGGGCTGATCAGTCGGTGCAGCAGTTCTCCGTCATTGGTCAGCAGCAACAGGCCCTCCGTTGCCTTATCCAGTCTCCCCACAGGCTTCAAATCCCAGTGCCGCATGTTTTCCGGCAGCAAATCCATAACGGTTTGATCCCGGGCATCCTCTGTAGCGGTGACATACCCCTGGGGCTTGTTCAGCAGCACCACCCTGCGCTGAAAGCCGCCCATCAGTTCTCCGTCCAGCATGATCTGCTGTTTCGTGCCATCGATTTTCAGTGCCGGGTCTTTCACCGGTTTTCCGTCCACCGTGACCAGGCCGGCCTTTAGCATGGCTTTTACCTGACTCCGGGTACCTGCGCCGCTGTCGCACAAGAATTTATCCAATCGTTCCATAGCTTCTCCGTTCTATCCCATTGCCCCGGCTCATAAGATTTGACGAAAACATTTCGGGAGGGAATGCGATATGGTTGTATTGACCGCAAAGGTCGATTTCAAAAAATTAATGCTGATTCTGGCCCTTGTGGCTGCTGCCCTGCTGGGGGTGATCCTCTTTTTGGGGAACAGCCAACAGACCTTCCGCACCGATCACCAGGACCTGGCCAGCAATGATGGGCGGGTCCATTTTCTCAAAGGCTTCGGCTGGGAGGTCCAGAACACCCCCAAGGAATCCGGTCAGGTTTTGATCCCTAAGGAGTCCAACGAGGTATTTGACCGGTACAACGCCCTGCAAAAATGCCAGAACTACGACCTGAGCAAATTTGCAGGAAAGAAAGTCATGCGCTACGTTTACGAGGTGACCAATTACCCCGGAGCCACCCAGCCGGTATATGCCACGGTACTGGTATATAAAAACCAGGTCGTTGGCGGGGACATCACCAATACGGCCCCCGGCGGAAAAATCCAGGGCTTTGCCTTTCCCTCCGATGCGGCCCCCTCGCCTACGGAAACCACGATAGGGCCTGCATACTGAGGGCAGTATAGCATGAAAAATGGTTCTTGACAAGGCCAGGGTTGTGTGCTATGGTTAGGACAAGTGAATAACGTGATCTTCAGGGCGGGGCGAAATTCCCCACCGGCGGTAAAGTCCGCGAACGCGCAAGCGCCGAATCGGTGTGATTCCGATACCGACAGTATAGTCTGGATGGAAGAAGATACGCAAGGAGTTTGCGTTTTCACGCCCTGAGTGTTTGCTCAGGGCGATTTTTACGTTGAGGTGACCAAAAATGAACCAACTACTTACCCAAGCCAAAGACAATGTAAGCTTTCTTCTGATCACGGCCGTGGTGATTCTGGCCGTGGCCCTGGGAGCCAGACTGACCGAAAATCGGTTTGACCATCTGCGTCAGGTGACCCCTGCCCGGCGGGTCAGCATTATCGGCATCTGCTCTGCCATTGCCGTGGTGCTGCATGTGCTGGACTTCCCCCTGATTTTCCTGGCCCCGGAATTCTACAAGCTGGATTTCTCCGAACTGCCCGTACTGCTGGGCGGCTTCTTCCTGGGACCCAGTGCCGCCGTTGCCATTGAAGGCATTAAAATCCTGCTGAAGCTCCTGTTAAAGGGTACTTCCACCGCCTTTGTGGGAGACTTCGCCAACTTCTTTGTAGGCTGCTGCTTTGTGCTCCCCGCCACCGTCTGGTATCATCTGCACAAGAATAAGAAAGGTGCCATTGTTGGCCTGGTCATTGGCACTCTGACCATGACCGTCATCGGCACCGCCTTTAATGCCGTCTATCTCCTGCCCAAATTCTCCCAGCTCTACGGCATTCCCATGGAGGCTCTGATCGGCATGGGTACCAAAATCCACGGCAGCATTCACGGGGTATTTTCTTTCGTTGCCCTGTGTGTGGCCCCTCTGAATCTGATCAAGGGCGGTCTTGTATCTCTGCTGACCATGCTGCTGTACAAGCGGGTGGCAGGCCCTCTGTTCCGGGTACACGAATAAGACGCGTTTTTCGTCCAAGGGTACGCCCTTGGACGAATTTTTTCTTTATTTTTTTAAGGGAACGCTGTATAATAAAGCCAAAAAGCCGGAATACCCCTACCCAGGAGTAGCCGGTAAGGGAGGAAAACATAATGGAATATGTTACATTGGGAAAAACCGGCCTGAACGTGTCCCGGCTGGGCTTCGGCGGCATCCCCATTCAGCGCATTGACCGGGAGGGAACCAAGCACTTGATGCAAAAGCTCCTGGATGCCGGTATCAACTACATTGATACGGCCCGGGGCTATACCGTCAGCGAAGAATACTTAGGCTATGGCCTGGAGGGCATTCGGGAGCATTTTATTCTTGCCACCAAAGGCAGAGGCTGGACCCGGGCGGAAATGGCAGAAAACGTGGAAATTTCTCTTAAAAATCTCCGCACAGACTATATTGACCTCTACCAGTTTCATAACCCTTCTCTCCAGGAGTTGGAGATCATCACCGCCCCAGGAGGCGCGTTGGAAGCCCTGCAGGAAGCCAAGGCTTCCGGGAAAATCCGGCACATTGGCATCACCGCCCACTCTACGGAGGTTTTTGAAAAGGCTTTGGAGCTTCCCTGGGTGGAAACCGTCATGTTCCCTTACAATATTGTAGAGAATCAGGGAGAAGCCCTCATCCAAAGCTGCAAGAAAAAGAACATCGGCTTTATCTGTATGAAGCCCCTGGCCGGCGGTGCTATTGAGGATGCCACCCTGGCCCTGCGGTACATCGTCCAGAATCCCTGCGTCAGTGTTGTGATCCCCGGTATGGCCGAACCCAGAGAATTGGAAGAGAATCTGGCTGCCGCTTCCAACACCGCCCCTTTGAGTCAGGAGGAGCTGCAAAAAATCCAGAGCATCCGGAACCAGCTGGGTACCCAGTTCTGCCGTCGGTGCAACTACTGCGCCCCCTGCACCGTGGGCATTCAAATCCCCCAGGTCTTTGTGCTGGAAGGATACCTGACCCGCTACGGTCTGGCAGATTGGGCCAAGGGCCGGTATACCGACATGCGAGCCAAAGCCTCTGACTGCATCCAATGCGGAGCCTGTGAGGACCGCTGCCCCTATCATCTGCCCATCCGGCAAATGATGCAGCAGGTGGCAGAAAAGTTTGGTAAATAAAAAATTTGACCGTCTTTTCTGAAAGGCGGTCAAATTTTTTATGCTATTTACTTGATTACGCGGACCCGCAGAACCCCTTGGATGCTCCGGAGACCTTCTACCAGGTTTTGGGACGGTCTGTGGTCCAGATCCAGCATGGTATAGGCGTATTCTCCACGGCTCTTGTTCATCAGCCCGGCAATGTTCACGTTTTCCCCTGCCAGTGCCGTTGTGAACCGGCCCAGGGAATTGGGGATGTTCCTGTGGAGGATGGTGATCCGGCCCTCGCTGGTGCAAATGCCCATATCGCAGTTGGGGAAATTTACGGAATTGACAATATTTCCGTTTTCCAGATAATTCATCACCTGGGCTACGGCCATTTTGGCACAGTTGTCCTCAGATTCCTCGGTAGACGCCCCCAAATGGGGGATAGCGATGCAGCCCGGCATGGCAGCCGTTTTTTCATTGGGAAAATCCGTAATGTACCGGCGGACCTTTCCGGAAGCCAAGGCCCTGGCCATAGCCTCGTCATCTACCAATAGATCCCGGGCAAAATTCAGAATGATGACTCCGTCTTTCATTTTGTCCAGGGTCTCGGCGTTGATCATCTTCTTGGTGTCCTCCACCAGGGGCGTGTGGAGGGAGATCACATCACAAGTGGAGAAAATTTCATCTCTGGTGTTGACGTGGTGGACTTGGCTGTCCAGATGCCAGGCGGCATCTACGGACAAAAAAGGGTCACAGCCGTAAACCTGCATCCCCAGCCTCCGGGCGGCGTTGGCAAAGGGGCCTCCCACCGCTCCAAGACCGATGACGCCCAGTTTCCGGCCCAAAATTTCATGGCCCGCAAACCGGGATTTTTCCTTTTCCACCTGTTTGGCAATATCCGGGCTACCAGCCATGGACCGCACCCACTCAATGCCCCCTACTACATCCCGGCAGCCTAGCAGCAGACCGCAGAGGGTCAGCTCCATCACGCTGCGGGCATTGGCACCGGGGGTATTGAACACCACAATGCCCTGCTCCGCGCACCGGCTCAGCGGAATATTATTGACTCCTGCCCCAGCCCGGGCTACCGCCAGGAGGTTTTCAGAAAAAGTCATCTCCTGCATAGGCGCGCTGCGCACCAGCAAAGCCTGGGCCTCCTCTACACAGTCAGAAACCCGATAGTTCTCCGTCCAAAGTGCCGTACCCTTGGGGGAAATCTTATTGAGATAGTTCACCTGAAACATGGTCATTCCTCTTTTCTATGGGGTATGAAAGCGATATTAAAGCTTTTCTTCAAAGTCCGCCATAAACTCCGTCAGCTTCTGAACGCCCTCTATGGGCATGGCGTTATAAATGCTGGCCCGCATACCGCCCACACTGCGGTGTCCTTTCAGATTGACGAAGCCCGCCGCCCCGGCCTGGGCAACAAACCGGGCATCCAACTCCGGGTCACCGGTGACAAAGGTCACGTTCATCAGGGAGCGGTCCTTTTTCTCCACCTGATTGTGAAAGACCTTGCTGGAATCCAGGAAATCATAAAGAATGGCGGCTTTTTTCTGATTGTAGCTCTGCATGGCTTCCAGCCCGCCCAGGCCCAGCAGCCACTTGAATACCTTTCCGCAGATATAAATACCATAGGCAGGTGGGGTATTGTACATAGAGCCGTTATCGGCATGGGTTTTATACCGGAGCATGGTAGGCGTACCGGGCCAGACATCCTCCCGAATCAGGTCTTCCCGGATAATGGCGATGACCACACCGGCGGGGCCTACGTTTTTCTGTGCGCCGCCATAGAGCATTCCATAATCCGTCACCCGCAGGGGTTCCGACAGGAAGCAGGAGGACACATCCGCCACCAGGGGCTTTCCCTTGGTATTGGGCAGGGTCTTGAATTTGGTGCCGTAAATGGTGTTGTTCTCACAGATATATACGTAGTCACTGTTTTCCCCAATGGGCAAGTCCCTGCAATCGGGAATGTAGGTAAAATTCTTATCCGCAGAGGATGCCACAGCGTTGGCCTGGCCAAACAGCTGGGCCTCTTTCCAGGCTTTCTTGGCAAACTGGCCTGTGATGATATAGTCCGCCACCCCGCTGTGCATCAGGTTCATGGGAACCATGGCAAACTGCTGACTGGCTCCCCCCTGTAGGAACAGAACCTTGTAGTTGTCCGGAATGCCCATCAAGGTCCGCAGGTCTGCTTCCGCCTCATCAAAAATCTGCTGGTAGGGCTTGGAGCGATGGCTCATCTCCATAACGGACATGCCGGTACCCCGGTAATCCATCATTTCCCGGGCGGCTTCTTCCAGTACAGGCTCCGGCAGCACTCCGGGTCCGGCGGAAAAATTATATACTCTAGCCATGGCAATGGCTCCTTTCTAATGAATCAGTTGGTTCAGAAGACGAAACCCCTCCGGCTGGAAATTGCCGGTTTGGGCCGCTTCCTCTTCGGTGAACTTTGCAAGCTTCTTTTCCTGTCTTGTGGAATCAAAAAGCAGATAGGGAACCGGTTCCCCGGTATGGGTCCGCAAGCGGATGGGTGTGGGATGATCCGGCAAAATCAGCATCCGGTATTCTTCCCCAGAATCATCCAATGCCTTTTTGAGCGGAGCGATCAAACGGCTGTCCAGGTCCTCAATGGAACGGACCTTTTCAGGAATCAACCCTTGGTGGCCCATTTCATCCGGGGCCTCCACATGGACATAGACGAAATCGCAGCCGTCTTCCAAAAGGGCCTTGGCGGCGGCAGCGGCCTTTCCCTCATAATTGGTATCGATGGAACCGGTAGCACCGGGAACACGGTAAACCTCCATACCAGCCCCCACGGCAATGCCTTTCAGCAAGTCCACGGCAGAGATCATGGCCCCTTTCAGGCCGGTTTTTTCCCGGAAGTTTTGCAGACTGGGCTTGGTTCCGGCACCCCAGAACCAGAGGGAATTGGCTTTGTTCTTACCCTGCCCTGCCCGCTGCTGATTCAGCGGATGGGCATCCAGAATGGGGAAGCTTTTTTCCATCATCTCTTTCAGCCTTTGCTCCTGAGGCAGCCAGGGACCGATAACCGTCCCCAAATGGTCGTGGGGCGGCTCCATAGGAACCACTTTTCCCTGCTTCCATACCATAATATGCCGATAGCTGGTACCGGTGTAAAAAGAAATATCCTCAGAATCAAAGGCCTGACGAATGGAGTCCATCAGGATGTCCGCATCCTCCGTACTGATTTCACCGGAGCTGTGATCCAGAATTTTCTTCTCCCGGTATGGCTCCTGCTCCGTCAGCGTTACCAGGTTGCAGCGGAAAATCACGTCCTCCGGCTCCATGGAAACACCCACACTCAAAGCTTCCAAGGGAGATCGTCCCGAATAACACCGCCTGGGGTCATAGCCCAGGACAGAAAGATTGGCAACATCTGAGCCGGGGGCCATGCCCTCCGGTACATTCTGCACCATGCCCATGGTACCCTGACAGGCCATGCTGTCCATACAAGGGGTTTTGGCATAGTCCAAAGGGGTCTTTCCATCCAGCGACTCCATCGGCTCATCGGCCATGCCGTCACCCAAAATGACCACATACTTCATTCGAAACGCTCCCTCCCACGGTGGACAATTGTCCACAAAGATGATTGTCCTATCATACCACCGGTTTCCTCAGAAAGCAACCTGCAATTTTGAAATTTTGGAATTTCAAAATTGGGTATAAAAAAAGAGACCTGCAAAAGCAGATCTCTTATATGGAGCGGGTGACGAGGCTCGAACTCGCTACCTCCACCTTGGCAAGGTGGCGCTCTACCGGATGAGCTACACCCGCGGGACAAGACACATTATAACACATTTTCAGAAAATGTCAACAACTTTTTTAAGCTTTTGAAAAAAGAAAAGAGACCCGCAAAAGCGAATCTCTTTTTGGAGCGGGTGACGAGGCTCGAACTCGCTACCTCCACCTTGGCAAGGTGGCGCTCTACCGGATGAGCTACACCCGCAGGGAACTTCTGTATTATAACAGAAAATTCCAGATTGTCAAGCATTTTTTACGGCTCTGGCAAAATTTCTCCAACGCTCTGGGGAAAGGCAGAGTAGTCCCACACATAGCCGGTCATCACTTCGTCAGTCCGTTCGAAAAAGGCCCCATCCTCTTTGCAGCGGGTCAAATCCAAATGGTAGTACCTGCCGTTGTCACAGATCATATTCCAGGTCCAGGGTTCGCCGTTTCGGGTTCCCGTGATGCTCAGGCACTCCAGCCCCGCGCTGCGGCACATGGCCCCGTAGACGTTGGCAAAGGCCCGGCTGTCCCCTACCCCGTGGCGCAAAAGACTGTAGGCCGGAGTAATGGAAGCTTCCATGGTATAATTGAAGCGGTCCATCAAAAAAGAATACAGCTGGCTGTATTTCTGGAAATCCGAGCCGTCTCCGCTGACGTACAGCGCGGCGGCGTCAAACACATTGCCCACCTGAGCGCGCATCTGCTTTAGAACATCTCTGCCGTTTTCATAATTGAATGACAGCTCCACCAGTCTTGTAGTGCCTTTTCCGTATACATCCGCCGCCACCTGGGGACACTCCATCACCGTTTGGGGGCTGTACTGAGCCAGATTCTGGACCATCTGGCTAAAATCCGTAGGCTGATAGCCGGGAATCAGGATGACCTTTCGAAAATCCATATTCTCCAGAGCATCCAGCACTGTTTCTTCCAGCCGGTCCATACCGTCCAAGTGGACGATTCCCCGAATGTCTGACTGGCTGTGGCGATAAGTGACCGTGACCGCCACAGCGGTATAGCCGCTTTTGGCCCCGATTTCATAACTCAGGCTTTCCGCGGCATAGGCACCCACCGGGTCATAGCCGCAGATATAGGCCTTGGCTCCCTCCATATTGTCCCGCAGGGCGGACTCCGGGTAGTCCTGAGTCAAAATCACCATATTTTCCCGCCCTGCCGTGACCATTTCTACCAGGGTACGGCGCAGGTCCATATAGTTATTGACCGTCAGAGTCTCCTCCTGGGTTTTGGTGGGCTGCATTTCGTGGGGCGTTACCTGGACATACTGCCCGTCAAACAGGCTGCAGCCGGTAAGCAGCACCGCCAAAAGCAGCGGACACAAACGAAGCAACTTCATGTCGTTCTCCTTTACAGGGCATCCGGGGAGTAATCAGAAAAGCCGTCTCCCAAAACCTGGTGGGCCTCCTGGACAATGACAAAGGCGTTGGGGTCCACATTCATGACCACCTCTTTAAGCTCTGCCAGCTGCCCCTTGCGCACCACGGTCAGAATCACTTCCATATCCTGCTTGGTGTAGGACCCGGCTCCATGGAGATAGGTCGCGCCACGCTCCAATTTTTGGTCAATGGCCTTTACAATGGCTTCATGCTCCTTGGAAATGATCAGTGCCACCCGGGAATAGTCAAAGCGATAAACCACGGCATCAATAACCTGGCCGCTGACAAACACCACAATGCCGCTATACAGAGCCTTGCTGATGTCCTGGAACACCAGGCCCGTCAGCAGCACAACGGTGGTGTCAAACACAATGGAAATTCTGCCGATAGGTACATTGCGGTACTTCTTCTTGAGCAGCCGCACCATAATGTCCGAGCCGCCGGTGGAGGCTCCCGCCACAAAGACCATGCCCAGTCCAGCACCGCAGAGTACCCCGCCATAGAGCGCGCCGATCATGGTCTCCGAGGGAGAAACAGGGATATAGGCAAACACATCGATCAGCACGGAACTCACCACCATGCCGATGAGAGAACCCCAGAAAAACTGCTTTCCGATTTTCGCGCCGCCCAGCAAAAACAGCGGAATATTGATGGCCATGGTGAGAACACCCACGCTGCCAAAGCCCAGAAGCTTCCGCAAAATCATGGCAAGGCCGGAAACACCGCCGGTATTGATATTGTTGGGCACCAAAAACAGAGCAAAGCCCAGGGCAAACAGCGCACTGCCAATTACTGTGTATACGATCCAACGAACCTGATACCAACGTGCTTTCATAGGATCCTCCTGTTTTTATCATTCATCTTCTTTCAACGCTTCCCAAGAACGGTTTCTCGCAGCAGTTCCTGGATTTCCCGGTGAATGTCCTCAATGGGGCGCATGGCTCCATCCCGGCAGCATTCCACGGTTTTCCAGCCCAGGTAGTCGGCGCAGAATTGGGCAGCAGCTTGACTTCTGCTGAGATACTCCTGATCCCGCTCGTGGATGTCTTTTTTGCTTTCATCCCCGCTATAACGCCTGGTCATCAGTTGCTGGCTGACCTGGGGGTCTACGCTGAGGTAGATCACCAAATCCGGCGAGGGAATGCCCAGCTTGCCGTATTCAAAATCAAACAGCCATTTTAAAAACGGCTCCCACTGCGCTCTGGGGAGTTTGCTGCACTGGTGGATGGCATTGGAGGTGGTATAGCGGTCCGCAATCACAATGCCCCGTTCATAGTCCCGGCACCAGTCCCGCTTAAAGGAAGCAAACCTGTCCACAGCAAAAAAGGAACTGGCTGCGTATGCGTTTACATCCTGAGGGTCAGAACCAAATTGACCGGATAAATACATTTTGACCAGGGCCGAGGAATCGGAGCCGTAGTCCGGAAAGGACACCTCCCGAACCGCCATTCCCTCCTGCGCCAGTGTCTTTGCCAAAAGCTTTGCCTGGGTCGCCTTTCCGCTGCCGTCCAGGCCCTCAATGGCCAGCAATGTTCTCGTTGCCATGGCCTTCCTCCTCTTTCTTTATCGATCCTCTGTCGTATTTGACATACACCGCTATCATACGCCGAAACCGGGAAAAAATCAAGGACTTCAAAAGGAAAAGCAAGGATGCACCTTTATTCTACCCCGGTAACGGTATAGTCCTCCGCTTCTACCGCCTGCTTTAAAAGCGTATCCGGTACATCTTTGTCCAGGACCACCACCGCGGTACCGGCCTGGTAGTCGGCAGTGGCGCAGACCACGCCGTCAATGGATTCCAGGGCTTTCTGCACCGCGTTCTCGCAGTGATGGCACATCATTCCCTCAATATGCACCCGTTTCTCCCGGCGTTTTTCATGCTTTTCCCGGCGTTTGTGGTCATGGGTCGTATCGTAAAGCTTGCACAAATTCAGCCGCAGGGCATTGCTCACCACGCAGAAGCTGGAAAGGCTCATGGCGGCGGCACCGAACATGGGATTTAAAGTCAGGCCCAGCCCCACAAAGCAACCGGCTGCCAGGGGAATACCGATGGTATTGTAGAAAAAGGCCCAAAACAGGTTCTCATGGATATTCCGCAGGGTCGCCCGGCTGAGGCGAATGGCCGCGGGTACATCCAAAAGGCTGCTTTTCATCAGCACCACATCCGCCGCGTCAATGGCCACATCCGTACCGGCACCAATGGCAATGCCCGTATCCGCCCTGGTCAGGGCCGGGGCATCGTTGATGCCGTCTCCTACCATGGCCACCTTTCCTTTGGCTCTCAAAGAGCGGATCACCGCCTCCTTGCCCTCCGGCAAGACCCCGGCAATGACCTCATCCACACCGGCCTGGGTGCCGATGGCCTGGGCGGTACGCTGGTTATCGCCGGTCAGCATCACCACCCGGATGCCCATGTTCCGCAATTGGGTAATGGCCTGGGCACTGTCTTTTTTAATGGTATCCGCCACACAGATCATGCCAGCAAATCGCCCGTCCCAGGCAAAGAGCAAGGGGGTCTTACCCTGCTGGGCAAGCTCCGCGGCCCGGGCTTCGGTTTCCCCGGAGACCGGCACCAGGGTCTTTACAAAGGACAGACTGCCGCCCACCAATTGTTTTCCCTCCAGCAGTGCTTTCAGGCCGTTTCCGGGCAGGGCCGAAAATTCCGAAACCGCTTTCGGCTGAAGTCCCCGGTTGCTGCCATCCTCTAAAATGGCCTTTGCCAAGGGATGCTCGCTTTTGCTTTCCAGGGAGAGGGCCAATTCCAGAAGGTCTCTCTCCTCAAATCCCGGCTGAGGAAACAGGTCTGTGACCTTGGGCGTTCCCGTGGTAATGGTTCCGGTTTTATCCAGCACCACGATTTGGGTCTTTCCGGTCTGTTCCAGGGAGACGGCATTTTTAAAGAGAATGCCATTCTTGGCCCCTACCCCGTTGCCCACCATAATGGCCACCGGTGTGGCAAGCCCCAGGGCGCAGGGGCAGCTGATAACCAGAACGGAAATGCCCCGGGCCAGAGCAAAAGCAAAATCCCTGCCCAAAAGCAGCCACACCAGGGTGGTCACAATGGCGATGCTGATCACCCCAGGGACAAATATCCCAGAGACCCGGTCCGCGATTTTTGCAATGGGGGCCTTGGTGGCCGCGGCATCGGAGACCATTTTGATGATCTGGGACAGAGTGGTGTCCTCCCCTACCCGGCTGGCTTCACAGCGCAGAAAACCGGACTGGTTGATGGTGGCGGCAGAGACGGTGCTTCCCGGGGCCTTGTCCACAGGGATACTCTCCCCCGTCAGGGCCGCTTCATCCACTGCACCGGTGCCTTCCAGCACCTCCCCGTCTACGGGAATGCTCTGCCCTGGCCGGACCACAAACACATCGCCCTTGCGAACCTCCCCAATGGGTACCGTCACTTCCTTTCCCTGACGGATGAGGGTGGCGGTCTGGGGTGCCAGTTTCATCAAAGCTTTCAGGGCATCTGTGGTCTTGCCCTTGGACCGGGCTTCCAGCATTTTGCCCACGGTGATCAGGGTCAGAATCATGGCGGCGGACTCAAAATAGAATTCGTTCATATAGGTCATGACCCCGGCCATATCCCCCCGAAGCTGGGCATCGGTCATGGCAAACAGGGCATAAACGCTCCATAGGAAAGAAGCCGAAGAACCAAGAGCTACCAAAGAATCCATATTGGGAGACCGATTCCACAACGCTTTGAAGCCGGAAATAAAAAATCTCTGATTGATAACCATAATCACCGCCGCCAGCAGCAGCTGGGCCAGGCCCATGGCCACGTGGTTCCCATCCAGAAAGGCCGGCAGGGGCCAGTTCCACATCATGTGGCCCATGGATAGATACATCAGCAGTGCCAGAAAGCCCACAGAGGCGATCAGCCTTTTTTTGAGTCTGGGGGTCTCCCGGTCTTCCAGGCCATTTTCCTGGGTCTGGGGTATTTTGGCCCCCTTTATGGCAGCACCGTAACCCGCCTGCTCCACGGCATGGATAATGGCACTGTCCTCTGCCGTACCCTCTACCCCCATGGAGTTTGTCAGCAAACTGACCGCGCAGTTGCTGACACCGGGTACCTGGTTCACTGCCTTTTCCACCCGGGCAACACAGGCGGCGCAGCTCATGCCTGTCACGTCAAACTGTTTCATATATTTCCTCCTGTCTGTTTCGTCATGACTCTATTTCATTAGCTTTTGCAGAATGGTCACCAATTCCTCAATGACCTCGTCTTTCCCGGCCCGAATATCCCGGGCAACACACCCCTCAATATGATGGGCCAGAATTTCCTTATTAAACGCATTCATGGCGGCGTTGACGGCGGCAGACTGGGTCAGGATGTCATAGCAGTAGGCATCCCGCTCGATCATGGCCTGTAGTCCCCGAACCTGGCCCTCAATGCGTTTGAGCCGGTTCTGGAGCTTTCGCTTTTCCTCCTGGCTCCGCAGGGTGGTCTTTTCTGTGCCGCCGCAGCAGCAATTGGCACTTTCCATTTCAAAAACTCCTTTTTCGGTTCAATACCCCTGAGGGGTATTTTAATTGTATACCCCCAAGGGGTATTTGTCAACTGTTTTTTGAAGCTTGCATGAAATCGATTTCAATGCTAGAATAGCAGTATCAATCAAAGAGAGGTACGCACTATGTATTCCTGCACTCCACGGCAGCCCAGGCATACGAACAGGCTCCTGCGGGTCTTGATTTGTCTGGCTGTTTTGGCGGTTCTGCTTCTGGGCTTTGTCGCCATTCTCATTCTTCGGTCCAGTCCTCGGGAAGAAACGCCCCAGACCGAAGCCACAACACAGGCAGTCCCTCCCGCAATCACCACGGAAACGACCATGGCCACCACCGTTGCCACATTGGCCCCCACCGCAGAACCTACAACGCTTCCTACTACAGAAGCCACGGAACCATCTACCCAGGAGACCACCGTTCCGGAAACCACCCGGCCTACCACTGCCACTCGCCCCAGCACCGCACCTACCACGGCCCCCACTACCGCCCCTACCACAGCTACCACACCCAGCACCACCGCCCCCACCGTCAAGCCAACCGAAAGCAGTTCCGACAGTGGCTCCTCAGAGACCGGGCATGTCCACGGCGATTACTATACCATCCCCCACCGCCGTCCCTCCTGCACGAACTCAGGAAGCGTCTACCGCATCTGCGGCAAATGCAACGTTGGCATTGAAATTGATGACCCCGTGAACTACCCGGCCTTGGGCCATGACATGCACTTTAGTGAAGTCGTTCCCCCAACGACCACCAGCCGGGGTTATACCAGCTACCGGTGCAGCCGTTGCGCCAAGGAAGATCGGACCGACTTTGTAGACCCCCTGCCTACAGAGCCAGAACCCACTGAAGCTCCGTCCACACAGCCGTCTACAGATGGGTCTGCCCCTGCACAACCGGACTCTACGCCTCCGGAGGACTAAAAAAGCGGCCCGCCAAAGAACGCTCTGCGCAATTTGCGCAAGGCATTCTTGGGCGGGCCGCCGCTTATTTTTTTACTTTCCTTTGGTCTCCTGCTGCTTTTTCATATTCTCTCTGGCAACGGAGAGCATCAGCTTGATGCGGTTGAGCTGGTTGACCTCGCTAGCACCGGGGTCATAGTCCACGGCTGCAATATTGGCCTGGGGGTAGTTCTTTTTCAGCACCTTGATGACACCCTTGCCCACCACATGGTTGGGAAGACAGGCAAAGGGCTGAATGCAGATGACATTGGGTACGCCGGAGGTGATCAACTCGATCATTTCTCCTGCCAGGAACCACCCCTCGCCATACTGGTTGCCCAGGGAGAGATAGGGCTTGGTCATTTCCGCAATCCGCTCAATGGGAACCGGTGCGCTGAACCGGCGGCTCTTTCGCAGGGCATCTACGGCGGGCCGCCGCAGGGACTTGAGAATCTGGATTCCCGCTTTGGCGGTAAACTCCGAGCCGAAACCGGCACCCAGGTATTCATGGCGGTATTTGCCCCCCAGCAGGCAGTAATTAAAGAAATCCAGCATATCCGGCACCACCACCTCGGCACCCTCTGCCTCCAGAACCTCCACCAGATGGTTGTTGGCCAGAGGCATATACTTGACCAGGATCTCCCCTACCACGCCCACTCTGGGCTTGCGGATGGTCTCGTCCAGGGGCAGATTGTCAAAGGCATTGACGATGCCCCGGCAAACCCAGCCGTAGGAATAGGTGCTGTCCTTATTCACCAGGGAGTCGATACAAATCTCTTTCCAGGTCTGATGCAGTGCCTCGGCAGAGCCGGGAACCTTCTCATAGGGCCGGGTTCTGTAAAGGCAGCGCATAAAGAGGTCCCCATACACCAGGGCATACACCGCATCCACCGCCAAAGAGGGGGTAATGCGGAAGCCGCTGTTTTTCTCCATGCCGTTGGCGTTGACGGAAATCACCGGGATATTGGGGTAGCCCGCCTTTTGGAGAGCCCGGCGAATAAAGGCCACATAGTTGCTGGCCCGGCAGCAGCCGCCGGTCTGGCTCATCATAATGGCCAAACGGTCTGTATCATATTGGCCGGAAAGCACCGCCTCCATGATCTGCCCCACCACGGTAATGGAGGGGAAACAGGCATCGTTATTGACGTATTTGAGGCCCGTATCAATGGCCGTCCGGTCATCGTTGGGCAGCACCACCACATTGTAGCCGTGCTTCCGGAATACCGGCTGCAGCAGTTCAAAGTGGATGGGACTCATCTGGGGGGCCAGAATCGTATAGCCCTCCTGCTGCATTTTTTCCGTATACTCCACTCTCTGGAAATTCACAGGATGGGGGTCTGCGGTGATACGCTCAGCCTTGCGCATGTTCATGGCGGCAATGAGGCTGCGGATGCGGATACGGACGGCCCCTAAGTTGTTGACCTCGTCGATTTTTAAAAGGGTGTAGAGTTTGTTGCTGCCCTCCAGGATTTCGTTCACCTGGTCCGTGGTCACCGCATCCAGACCGCAGCCGAAAGAATTGAGCTGCAGCAGCTCCAAATCGTCCCGATTGCGGACAAAGCGGGCGGCGGAATAGAGCCTGGAATGGTAGACCCACTGGTCTACAATGCGCAGGTGCTGGTCCTCCTCCGGGTCCGGCAAACTGTCCTCTGTCAGCACCGTCAGGCCGTAGGAAGCGATGAGTTCCGGGATACCGTGGTTGATTTCCGGGTCGATGTGGTAGGGCCGTCCGGCCAGAACAATGCCGCTGCCGCCCTTTTCTTCCATCTCTTTGAGGACTTTCTGGCCCTCCGCCACAATGTCGGCCTTGGCCTTTCGCTGCTCCGCCCAGGCCAGATGCACCGCCTCTTTGACCTCTCCGGCGGGGATGTTCCACTCCTCCTTGCAGACCTTTACCAGCCGTTCCGCGGCAACCTTTTCATTGGTAAAGGCCACAAAGGGCCGGATATAGCGGATTTTTCCCTCGGTAACGGCTTCCACGTTGTTTTTAAGGTTTTCCGCATAGGAGGCGACCATGGGGCAGCTATAGTGATTCTGGGCATCCTTGTGTTCCTGATATTCATAGAACACGCAGGGGTGGAAAATGGTGGTGATCCCCTGGTCAATGAGCCACTGCACATGTCCGTGGGCCAATTTGGCAGGATAGCACTCGGATTCCGAGGGAATGGAGTCCATGCCCAGCTCGTAAATCTTTCGGTCCGAGAAAGGAGACAGCACCGCCCGAATGCCCAGCTGCCGGAAGAACGTGGCCCAGAATGGATAATTTTCATACATGTTCAGCACTCTGGGGAGGCCCAGGGTCCCTCTGGTCGCCTCTTCCTCGGAAAGAGGGGCATAATCAAACATCCGCTGCCGCTTGTAGGCGACCATGTTCGGGGCTTTTTCCCCGGTGCCGGATTTACCGGCTCCTTTTTCGCAGCGGTTGCCGGTAATATGCCGCCGCCCGCCGGGGAACACATTGACGGTAAGCATACAGTTGTTCCCGCATCCGCCGCAGCGTCTGGTTTTGGTGGTATAGGTCAAATCCACGATTTCTTCCAAGGGGAGCATGGTACTCCCCTCTCCCCGGTCATGGCTTCTGGCGATCAGGGCCGCACCAAAGGCACCCATAAGCCCCGCAATATCCGGGCAGATCACCTGGGTTCCCGCAATCTGCTCAAAGGCCCGCAGCACCGCCTGATTGTGGAACGTGCCACCCTGTACCACGATATGACTGCCCAGTTCTTTGGCGGAACTGAGTTTGATGACCTTAAAAAGGGCGTTTTTGATGACGGAGTAGGCAAGGCCCGCGGAAATATCCGAAACCTTTGCCCCCTCTTTCTGGGCCTGCTTCACGTTGGAGTTCATAAATACCGTGCAGCGGGTACCCAAATCCACGGGATGCTCCGCAAAAAGGGCCTCTTTGGCAAACTGCTGGGCGGTAAAGCCCAGGGAATTTGCAAAATTCTCAATAAAGGAGCCGCAGCCGGAAGAACAGGCTTCGTTGAGCATAATGGTATCCACGGCCCCGTTTTTCAGGCGGATACACTTCATATCCTGGCCGCCGATATCCAGAACGCAGTCTACCTCCGGGTCAAAGAAAGAGGCCGCGGTACAGTGGGCAATGGTCTCCACCTCGCCCTCGTCCAGGTTAAAGGCGGATTGCAGCAGGGTTTCGCCGTAGCCTGTAGAGCAGGTCCTTGCGATACGGGCAGAACCCGGCAGCTTGGTTTTCAAATCCCAGATGGCTTTCTTGGCCGTCTCAATGGGATTTCCCTGGTTGCCAGCATAGAAAGAATACAGCAGCTGCCCCTCCTGACCGATGAGGACCATTTTGGTGGTGGTAGAACCGGCATCAATGCCCAGGTAGCAGTCGCCGCAGTAGGTTTCAAGGGGGGCTTTTTGAACCACCGCCTTGCCATGACGCTGGCAAAAAGCCTCGTAGTCCTCTTTGCTCTCAAAGAGGGCAGGAAGCCGGGGCATTTCAAAGGAGACCTTCACTCCCTTTTCCAGCTTCTCTATCAAATCCTCCAAGGCCACGGTCTCCCCGTTTCCCTCCTCCAAAGCCGCGCCCATGGCGGCAAAGAGATGGGAATTTTCCGGGTCCACCACATTTTCAGGAGTCAGTTTCAGCGTGCGGATAAAGGCCTTTTTCAGTTCCGGCAGAAAATGCAGCGGCCCGCCCAAAAAGGCCACACAGCCCCGGATGGGCTTTCCGCAAGCCAGGCCGGAAATGGTCTGGTTCACCACCGCCTGGAAAATAGAGGCGGCCAAGTCCGCTTTCGTTGCTCCCTCGTTGATCAAAGGCTGAATGTCCGTTTTGGCAAACACACCGCAGCGGGCGGCAATGGGATAAATCTGCCGGTAGTGTTCTGCCTCCCGGTTTAGCTCTCCCGCATCGATTTGCAGCAGAGCCGCCATCTGGTCAATAAAGGAGCCGGTGCCTCCGGCGCAGACACCGTTCATCCGCTCTTCCAGGCCACCGGTAAAATAAATGATTTTGGCATCCTCGCCGCCCAATTCAATGGCCACATCGGTCTGAGGATAGAATCTTTTCAGGGATCCCGCCACGGCCACCACTTCCTGCACAAAGCCAATGCCCATGGCCTTGGCCAGAGTAATGGCACCGGAACCGGTGATCCTGGCCTCCACGGCACAAGGCCCCAGCTTCTGCCGGGCATCTTTCAAAAGTGCCGCCAAAGCCCCCTGGGTATTGGCCTGGTGGCGGGTATAATTGCCATAAATCAGCCGATCTTCCTGGTCCAGCACCGCTAGCTTCACCGTTGTGGAGCCAATATCAATTCCTGCGCGATAGGTATTCATAGTCGCTTTCTCTCCGTTTTTTGCCAATATCTGTATGGAAACATTTTATTTTTCTTTTGTGAACCCAATCTAAACTGTTCTTTTCGGATTTCTGAACGGACAAAGGACCGCTGCCATAAAAACGGCAGCGGTCCTTGGGTTCATTTGTAACTATTGCGCAGGGCCAAGGCGGCCCTCCTGTTTGCATTTTTCGATATAGGCAACGAACTCCCTTTCCGGCAGGGGCTTGGAAAAATAGTAGCCTTGGATGTAATCACAGTGGTTTTCCTGAAGAAAACGGACCTGGGACTCGGTTTCGGCACCCTCGGCAATGACCTTGATGCCCAGATTGTGGACCATTTCAATAATGCCCTTGATAATGGTGCAAACCTTGTCGCTGGTTTCGATTTGCCGGGTAAAACTCATATCCAGCTTCAAAATATCAAAGCTGTAGCGTTTGAGCATCCCGAAAGAGGAAAAGCCGCTGCCAAAATCGTCCAGCAGGATCAAAGAACCCAAACTGCGGAATTGCTCCAGAATTCCCTCCCGGTCATTTTCCAGGGCAGTATAGGAGGTTTCGGTGATTTCCAGGCGAATGTCGCCCTTTTTGACCTTGCCGCTTCCCAGCAGGTCAATCAGGCCCCGTATAACGTTCTCATCATAGAAATCCGTCCAGGACAGGTTGACGGACACCGGGATCACCGGCTCACCGGAAGCGTAACGCTCCTGAGAAAAATCCGCCACCCGATTGGCAACGAACCAATCCAGCTTGGAGATATGGCCGCCGTTTTCCAGAGCCGGAATAAACGCCGCCGGTGAAACCATGCCTCTTTTGGGATGGATCCAGCGAACCAATGCCTCTGCCGAAATCAGGTTTCCGCTAACTGCCTCTACCACAGGCTGATAGTAAACCTGGAACTCCCCATTGGCAATAGCTGCTTCATACTCGCCCATAAGTTCCATCTGGTCCACATACATCCGCCGCATGGATTCATCAAACACGGCATAGGGCTGCAAATGATCCGGCAGAACGCTTTCCTCCGCCAGCTTGGCCCGGTCGATCATGCTGATCACAGAGACCTCATCATCTTCCAGATAGTAAATGCCGCAGCAGCCGTAGAGTTTCATGCTTCTGTCATCCAGCTGGGCATTCATGGTCAAATCCCGCAGCATGGTATCCATATGAATATGGGTTTTGGGAAGCAGACAGACAAAATGGTCCGCTTCCAGCCGGGCCGTCAGCGTGGGGGTCCAGAGTTCCTCAATGCGGCCATAAAAATCCTGCAGAACGCTGTCACCGCCCCGGGTGCCGAAGAGTTCATTTGTGGCTTTAAAATTCTTGATGTCAAGGAACATCAGAGCGTAGTCCGACTTTTTGGGTGCGTTGCGGAGGAAGTTCTTTGCCATGCGGATAAAGCCGGAGCGGTTGTAGCCGCCGGTGAGGTTGTCTTTATATTCATGCTCGTACAAAGACAGAATGTTATGAACTCTGTTTAATACGATTTCCGGACTAAAGGGCTTTGTGAAAAAGTCCACCGCACCCAGCTTGTAGGCATGGAGAATGGCAGTATCGGAAGATTCCCCGGAGATGATGATCACCGGCAGGTGCCGCAGCAGCTTTTTCTCCCGCATCTTTTCCAATACGCCAAAGCCATCGATCACCGGCATTTGAATATCCAGCAGCACCAAATGGAACAGCTGCTTCTGAGACTCGATCATCTCAATGGCCCGTTCTCCGTTTTCAGCCTCAAATATCTGATACTGATCCCGCAAAATATAAGAAAGCAGTTCCCGGTTGATGGGAACATCGTCAACGATCAAAATGTTGGGTTTTTGCATATCTACCTATCCTTTACCCATAAATCCGGTGCTTTTTTACCGGTATCTCCGAAAATCAGAGTTCATGCCCCAAGGGCTGATCATTTTTCCGCGCTGTAGGATTTTATGGAGTCCACCACCAAGCTGTAAGCCGTTTCTACCTTTTGTACCAGGTCAGGGTCTGCCGGGGTGGTTTGGGGCCGCAGCTGCTCTGTCAGCTGGGAGGCCGCCGTCTGAAGTTCCGTAAAGGCAAGGTTCGCCGCCACGCCTTTCAGGGTATGGGCTGCCCGGAACGACTCTGGAATATTCCCATCCGCCACAGCCGCCCGGAGCGTGTCCATGGAAGTATCCTCCAAGAAGAGGTTCAGAAAATGCTCGATCATCGGGTCCATGCTGAGCCGTCCTTTGGCTTCTTCATAGTTTCCTTTCATCCGCTGGTAACATTCGTTAAGCGTCATGGTCGTTCCTCCATTATTGATCACGAAATCCGAAGCGTCTCGGAAATAATCATTCTTTTCGAACGCATATTGGGGAAAGCTCCCGGTCTTTGGCACGGAAGCATATTGGTTATTATACATAAGATTTCAGTATATTGCAAGAGATTTGCGGGAATAAATATAAATCACCAAAAACAGGAACGGCTCTGCTCCGCCGTTCCTGTTTTCATTTCCATAGGCTTTGAAATTAGTTTTTCAGGCTTTGCAGCGGTGCCGGGATTCGGCCACCACGGGCTACAAAGTCTTCGCTCTTTTCCTGATGGACCGGCATCACCGGCGCGCTGCCCAGCAGGCCGCCCATTTCCACCCGGTCACCAACGCCCTTGCCCAGGGCGGGGATGATACGCACAGCGGTGGTTTTGGTGTTGACCATGCCAATGGCCGCTTCATCGGCAATGATGGCGGAAATGGTGGCAGCACTGGTATCCCCAGGGACGGCAATCATATCCAGGCCCACGGAACACACACAGGTCATAGCTTCCAGCTTATCCAGCACCAGTGTTCCCCGCTCCGCGGCGGCGATCATACCCTCGTCCTCGGATACGGGGATGAACGCGCCGGACAGGCCGCCAACGTGGTTGGAGGCCATGACGCCGCCTTTCTTCACCGCATCGTTGAGAAGTGCCAGGGCCGCCGTGGTGCCGTGGGTACCGCAGGTTTCCAGGCCCATTTCTTCCAGGATTCGGGCCACACTGTCGCCAATGGCGGGGGTGGGAGCCAGGCTCAAATCCACAATGCCGAAGGGCACGCCCAGGCGGCGGGAAGCCTCTACGCCCACCAGCTGACCCATACGGGTGATGCGGAAAGCCGTCTTTTTGATGGTCTCCGCCACCACGTCAAAGGGCTGTCCCTTTACGCTCTGCAAGGCATGGTACACAACGCCGGGGCCGGAAACGCCCACATTGATAACGCACTCCGGCTCACCCACACCGTGGAACGCACCGGCCATAAAGGGATTGTCCTCCACGGCGTTCGCAAAAACCACCAGCTTGGCGCAGCCCAGGCAGTCATTGTCCCGGGTCAGCTCGGCGGTTTTCTTGACCACCCGGCCCATTTCCGCCACGGCATCCATATTGATGCCCGCCTTGGTAGAGCCAACGTTCACACTGGCACAGACCATATCGGTGCTGGCCATGGCCTCGGGGATGGAGCGAATGAGCTTCCAATCGCTGACCGTTGCGCCCTTTTGCACCAGGGCGGAGAAACCGCCGATAAAGTTGACACCGCAGGTCTTGGCGGCGGCATCCAGGGTCTTGGCAATCTCCACATAGCTCTCTGCCTCACAGGCGGCAGCCACCAGGGAAATGGGGGTAACGGAAATCCGCTTGTTCACAATGGGAATGCCGAACTCCGCCTCAATATTCTGGCCGACCTGCACCAGATTTTTGGCGCAGCGGGTGATTTTATCATAAATTTTCTGACAGCAAACATGAATATCCCGGTCTGCGCAGTCCAGCAGGCTAATGCCCATGGTGATGGTGCGGATGTCCAGATGCTGATGGTCGATCATGTCCAGAGTGGACAGAATATCCTTTTGGTCCAGCATGGCAGCCCCCTTAAATTCTGTGCATGGCCTGGAAAATATCTTCCCGCTGCACACGAATGGACAAATCCATCTGTGCGCCCAGGGCCTCCATTTCCTTGGCAAGCTCCCCCAGGGAGACGGTACAGCCTGAAATCTCCGTGACCATCATCATGGTAAAGCAGCCCTGCATGACCGTCTGGCTGATGTCCAGGACGTTGACGTTAAACTCTGCCAGCTTGGCGCAGACGGCAGCAATAATGCCTACCCGATCCCGGCCAACCACCGTAACAATTGCTTTCATGTTCTATCTCCTTATACTTCGTAGTCTGCGGCCACACGCTCTGCCACCCAGGGGAAGAAATGGCTCTTGGCCTCCACATGGGCAGGATGATCCGCATAAAGGCTCAAGGCTTCCTTGCTTTCAAGCTCCGAATACAGCACAAAATCCGGGCCCACAAAGCACTTGGTCACTTCCATTTTGGTAAGCCCCGGAATCACGCCCACCAGGGGCAGCAGTGCCTTCTTAGCAGCATCGATCACCGCGTCTTTATTGGCTTCTTCTTTCAGGGTAAAGAAAATAATGTGTTTGACCATGGGAAAACTCCTTTCTATACCAAGAATACCGGGGCAGACAGGCTACCCCGGTATTGGTTGTGGTAAAAATTACTCGGCGTCGTCGCCATCCTCCAGCAGGGCACGGATGGACAGGGAGATGCGCTTGTTCTCGGCATCCACGTCGGTGATCTTGACCTTCACATCCTGGCCCTCGGACAGAACATCCTCAGGCTTGCCAATGCGGCGGTCAGCGATCTGGGAAATGTGGATCAGGCCGTCAACACCGGGCAGGATCTCGGCAAAAGCACCGAAGGTCATGAGCTTGACCACCTTGGCGTCCACAACATCACCAACAGCGTAGTTGGTCATGAACTGGTTCCAGGGGTTCATCTCAGCGGTCTTGTAGCCCAGAGAAATCTTGTGCTTCTCGGTGTCAAAAGAAATGACGTAAACATCGATTTCATCGCCAACCTTTACAACGTCAGCGGGAGTCTTGATGCGGTTCCAGCTCAGCTCGGAAACATGGACCATGCCGTCCACACCGCCGATGTCAACGAAAGCACCGTAGGAAGTCAGGGACTTCACAACGCCATGGTACTTCTTGCCCACCTCGATCTCGCTCCAGATCTTCTCCTGAGCGGCCTTCCGGGACTCGGCGTTTACGGCACGGATGGAGCCGATGGCACGGCGACGGGCGCGGTTGACCTCGGTAATCTTCAGCTGAACGGGCTTGCCCACCATAGCAGCCATGTCGCCGCCCTTGGCAACGCCGGACTGGGAAGCGGGGATGAACACACGGATGCCCTTGACATTGGCAACCAGGCCGCCCTTGTTCTCTTCGGTGATAACGGCATCGATGGTGGTCTTGTTCTCCACGTACTCAGCCATTTCGTCCCAAACTTTCAGGCCGTCCAGCTTCTTCTTGGACAGCTGCACCGTACCCTCCTGGTCGTTGACACGAACCACGAAAACTTCGATCTGGTCGCCGACCTTCAGGATGTCCTCGGGCTTTACGGAAGGATCGTTGCTGACTTCGTCATAAGGAATGTAACCGGCATGCTTGGTACCCAGGTCTACCTGGACTTCGGTATTGCCGATTCCGGTAACGGTGCCGATAACCTTGTCTCCTGTATTTAAAGTCTTGATGGACTGCTCGAGAAGTTCAGCGAAGTTCTCCTCCTGTACAGCCTCAACATTGGTAATTTCGCTCATAGTCTTGTTGACCTCCTTTATAATCCACGCCGGTGTGGACGCACCAGCCGTGATTCCAACATCAGTGATACCGGCGAAAAACGCGGGCTCCAGTTCGCTGGCATCGTCAACAAGAGCTACACGGTCGCAGTATTCCCGGCAAATCATAGCGAGGCGCAGGGTATTGGAGCTTTTGGCATCTCCAACCACCACCATGGCCTGGCACCGGCGGCTCAATTCCGCCGCTTCGGTTTGCCTATCTTCAGTCGCCTTACATATTGTATCAAAAATTTTCAAGTTAGTAAACTGTTTTTTTGCAAAATTTCTGCACGATTTCCACAAATTTTCAGTGGATGTGGTCTGGCAAACCATGCAAATTGGCAAGTCCGCATCAATTTGTTCTTCCTGAACCCATTTTTTTAGAGATTCTGCACTATCAAAGACCTGACATTTGCCGCACCAACCCGCAATTCCCTCCACCTCCGGGTGGGTAGGCGTGCCGATAATGATGGGAAGCCGCCCCTCCTGCTCTGCCTGACACACCAGGCCATGGATGCGTTTTACAAAGGGACAGGTGGCATCCACAATTTCGGCGCCCTGCTGCTCCAAACGGTTATAAACCTCCCGGCCCACGCCGTGGGAGCGGATGATCACCGTATCGCCAGGGCCTGCCTGGCTGGGATCGTCAATGACCCCTACCCCGGCCGCGTGAAATGCCTGGACCACATGGCGGTTGTGGATGATGGGACCCAGGGTCACGGTGCGCTTGCCCGCAGCGGCAGAGGACTGCACCAGTTCCACCGCCCGGTTGACCCCAAAGCAGAATCCGGCACTTTTTGCTACCTGTACACTCATTTGGCAAGCTTCTCCTCAATGATCTTCCGAATGGCCGCCACAGATTCTTCCAGATTCAGGTTGGAGGTATCCACCTTTACGGAATCCCGGCACATTTTAAGAGGCGCGATCTCCCGGTGGGTATCCTGGTAATCCCGCTGCTGGATTTCCTTGAG